>JANLHC010000306.1 GCA_024654465.1 Candidatus Scalindua sp. | reverse complement strand
TGATAGAGTTTGATTTCGTAGAGTTGAATAAATATAAAATTCTGGAAGAAAATAATTACACAAAAGATGATAGAGATTTTTATATAAGCAAAACAGATAAAAGAGTATTTAGTTTTGGTCGTATTGGTAATGAGAGTATTGCCTGGCTGGAACAGGAAATCAATCAACCTAATACTTCTGATCAATGGCAATTCTTCTGTAACGTCTACCCGAGTGAAGGGCTTCGTGCAGATATCATATCTCCATATTTGTAGCGTCCATATCTAAGGAAGCTGGGGAATAGGATCCGTCCCTTATCAAGTACTCCTGTATCATCCGCAAGGCGGATTTCTCTTCATCAGCCGAGATATGAGTAACCTTCCTGCCTAAAACACCCCATATCTTTTGATCTGTAGTTTTATAGAGAGCTATTGTTGGTGTACCTACAAACCCTGCAAGGTGGCTTACTCCGGAATCATTTCCAATGTAAAGTGACGCATGTGATAATAAATCTGCTAACGTCATTACGTCATTTGGGCGCTCTATCCACTCTCCGGCAAAATCTTCTTTATTCATTTTTTCATCTTCAACCGGTCCGAAAATAAAACCTACCTTACGATAACACGATCTTCTCAATACATTCGCCAGATTTCGGTAAAAAAGTGTATTATAGTTTTTTTTAAAACTCCCACTTCCGGGATGAATCAGTGCGTATTGGCATTCGGTTACCGTGGCAGGAAAACAATCAGAAAGATTTTGAGGAATCGTTATGGCAAAATGTGCTTGTATGACTGAACAGTAATATTGTGCCAGGTGTATCTGTGTTTGCGGAAATGGGGGTATACAGATAACCGGCAATGAAGCAGATTGTCTTAACATCTCTACTATTTCCTGTCCGTCTGTCAGCCAGAGGACAGCTCCTTGCGGGGTTCCAATCTCTTCAGGAATACGCTTGCCACAAAAGAAATCAAGCAAACCGGCTGATTCATTATCAAGGTAAGTATCCAATAAACCAAAGCTTATGGCCAGTCGTATATATTCCGGACGTCCAACGCCGAGGAATTGATAATGAGGTAGCGCCTCTCTAAGGTAATAAAGAGCCGGCCAGGTAAGTATAAAGTCACCAAGCGCACCACGATGACATATCAGGAATGTTTTCATCTTAGAGATAATATCTTGTATTAATAAAATTTACTTTGAATAATACGTTTCTTTTTATATAAAGGAACTTTATTTTACTTTTATTTATGTGGGGAACAAATGAATACTTTTTTTTTGTTGAATTACTATAAACCCTATTAAATTTATTTTGTGATAGTCCGTAAAACCAGAAAGGTGTATTAGAAATGAAAAAATATGTAGCTATTTTGTCTCTTATTTTACTGTTTGTAAGTACGGTATTTGTAAACTTAACTTACGCTTCACAATATTCACTGTCTAATGAGGATACACATACCAGCCCTCAAGGCGTATCACCTCAGGCTATGTCAAAGGATCCGCTTGTGGGTACTGTTGCAGAGACTATGAACAGTGGCGGTTATACTTATATCCTGCTTCAAACAAAGAAAGATATGGTGTGGGTTGCAATACCAGAAAGTAAGGTCACTGTTGGAGAAGATGTAGTCCTCGCAGCCGGTTTTGAAATGATAGAGTACAAGAGCCCTTCCCTTAACCGTACTTTTGATTCAATTCTCTTTTCTGAGGGGTTGATATCACAGGGAGGATCAGCACCTGAAGGTGCAAAACCTCACAAGAAGACGTTAGGAAGTAGTGGCGCCAAGCCTTCAACGCAGGAGGATATAAAGGTTGAAAAGGCTGATGGGGGTAATGCTTATACTGTTGCAGAACTTTTCAAAAAAAGAAAAGAACTGGATAATAAAGATATTATTCTTAAGGGAAAGGTTGTTAAGGTTACTGCTCGAATCATGAACAAAAACTGGCTGCATATTCAGGACGGGACAGGAAACGCGAACGATGGAACTAATGATATGGTTGTAACAACAATGGATCTGCCGTCAGTTGGAGATACCGTTACCATAAAGGGAGTTTTGTTTTCGGATAAAGATTTTGGAAGCGGCTACAAATATAATGCGATTGTTGAGTTTGGCCAGGTTTCAAATTAAACCAAATTTGAAACAGTTAAAAACGTCTTAAATAAAATGGGCAGACACGGTTTTAATATGTCTGCCCATTTTGTATTTATGGTTAGCTTCGTAGAGAAATCTCTATATTCAGCCATTACTTAATGCACGTGGATCCAGTACTTTAACCTTAACATCTGAAGGGATTGCAAGTTTATCTTCCGGGATAGAGACATTTTCCTGGATTTCTATTGCTTCGGTAATGACTCCCATTGCAGCAACATCCTGATCCTTTCTTAATGCAATTCCTTTCCACATCCAGGCCATACTGTAAGGATAACTTTTTTTCCAAACATCACAGGTTTTTCCGAGGATCTCTTCCGTGCCAACTTTTACTGCACCAATTGCGACATCCATGTTACTGCCGGAATTCCCTTGTAACGCCTTGAACCCTTTATTGTCCATCCTTATAGCTGTTTTAGAGTTAAGATCTATATTATAAACCCATTTGCCATTTTCAATGATTAAGGTCATAAAATTTCTCTCAAGGTCTATTCCCATCATCTTGGTGGTAAATTTTTTGTATATTGCCTCACGTCTTCCCCAGTCATCAATATAAACGGTCTCTGTGCCGTTGTTCATTCCTGAAACATTGTACTTTATGATTGCAGATTTCAGCTCGGGGTAACGTCTGGATGCTTCAGCAGTAGTCTCGACCTTTGTAGTTATTTCTGTTTTTGTAACTGGAGCGACACTTGTACATGATATAGTTATGGTTGTAATTACTAAAGACATGATAAGACAAAAAGACATATTTCTCATTATTTCTCCTGTTTTTAATTTGTTTGTTTCAATGTATTACTTAAATGTAGCTCAAGAATATAGCATCTGTACTAAGAGTTTGCCAGTGACAAATTTGTGATTTCATGTCAAAGGCCATTCTGATATCATGCTTAGCCGTTTGTAGTAGTTAAATCCAGGCATTAAATCATTGTGCATTGGAGGCAAATTTTTAAAAGAATTAATACTGACCAAATGAAAATTCCTGATTCGTGGAGGATATTGGTAACAGGGGTCACATCAATACACGGGTGGCCTATTTTCACACAGTTACATAAACTGTTGCCGGAAGCTTTTCTGTATGGTTTGAGGCCGCCCAAATCCAATATTCCTGAAGCTGGTAACGTTTCATCATTCTGTATTACCGAACGGAAGAAACTGGAAAAAATCAAAAATGAGTTCAAGCCCACTCATGTAATACATTGCGCTGGAGTATGTGATCTGAATGTATGTGAAGCACGTCCGAAATGGGCTCATTCGCTAAACGTAAAAGGTACAAAGGCGGTGGTAGATGTCTTTGGTGATAATATACCTGTCCTGTATATGAGTACCGATCTTGTGTTCTCCGGATTTAATACACCCGCAGGGGGATACTCGGAAGATGACAAGCCAAACCCAATTAATGTTGTGGGAGAGACCTTTGTCAGCGCAGAAATATATATTAAGACATGCAGAGATTATTGCATTATCAGGCTAGGTCTGCCACTTGGAGATTCTATTGGTGGTACAAAGGGTGCAGTTGATTGGATTGAGAGCCGGTTCAGACGGAATCTGCCGGTAACGCTATTTTACGATGAATACAGAAGCTGTGTTGATTGTGAGGAAATTGGCAGTATGGTGATTTCTACTCTTGCACATGGGCTGAGAGGATTATTCCATCTAGGAGGGAGCAGAAGGTGGAGCCTTTTTGATATTGGTAAGTATGTGCTGGATAGAGGTGGGTATGTTCCCGGTTTATTACATGGTATAATGCGGAATCAGGAAGAGAACGGTCCGCCCCGTATTGGAGATGTATCACTTAATTCAAAAAAATTAAGAAGCCTCATCAGGCAAAGAAACTATTTTTCTGAATCGATTAAACTTGAATTATAACTGAATGATTATGTGTTTATTGATTTGGATTTCAAAAGTGCACTGTTTGAGAGTGCTGAGTATTGCAGTATTCATGATTTCACATTGAGCAGATACCACGTTTGGAATTTTCTATAAAAGAGGAGAATTCGGAAGCAGGGCCTGATGGATAGGCTGATTTAATTTTTTCAAGAGCATGTCTTATATTCAGACCTGATAGGTAAAGCAACTTAAATGCCTCTTTGATTTCCTGTCGTTCTTTTTTCGATAATGTTGATCTCCGCAGTCCGACCGAGTTAAGACCTAAGATTCTATTTACCTCTAATGGTTTTACCAGGCAGAATGGCGGTATATCTTTGGAAACACCACAGCTGCCACCCAGCATGGCCAGCCGTCCTATTGTCACAAACTGATGCAGGACACAATTCCCACTAATAAAAACCTGATCACCTATTTCCACGTAACCTGCTAATAATGCGCCGTTTGCAATGATAACCCCGTTGCCAAGTTTAACATTGTGTCCTAAATGTGATAACGCCATCAGAAAACAATCGTCACCAATCTCCGTTACGGAATCAGTTTGAGTTCCACGATTAATCGTTACACATTCACGTATCTGACAATTTGCTCCGATAGTGACAAATGATTTTCCGCCTTTAAAGTTTACATCCTGAGGAATGCCACCCAGGACCGCTCCAGCGTGAACGTTGCAGCGTGGTCCAATAGAAGTGTACGGTCTGATACTGACATTGGGGCCAATGACAGTTCCATCACCAATAGTAACGTCAGATTCAATGACGGTAAATGGGCCTATTTCAACATCATTTCCCAGCTTAGCACCCGGATCAATAATAGCAGTTTTGTGGATCATTTTATCCTCTTAATCAAAAAAAGACATTCTTGCGTTTTACCAAAACAAGAATGGAAATGCGATTGCCAACATCTCAGGTTTAAGTAAGGAGAATTTACAACTTATGACTCTGAATGTCTAGTTTTTTCCCGATTCAACATCGACCTTCAGGCACTAATTTATTTAATGAGAGTCTGTTCCTGTTTTTAATTTACTGATTTACAAAAACCAGTTGCATTTTATCTCTTATTGCCTTACCATGCTCCCTTCTATTATCAATCATCTATCACCAAAACGCATTATTTCTCAATGAAACAAGAACTCCAAATCTGAACCCTAAAGATAGATATGCCATTAAGTCTTTTAAACGAAGAGCAGTTAAACGCTGCTACTGCTGAATCCGGACGCAACATCGTTATTGCGTCTGCCGGAACAGGAAAAACGTCAACAATAGTTGGGAGAATTGCTCACCTTCTTAATTCTAATGTTGCACCAGAAGAAATATTATTACTCACGTTTACTAATAAAGCAGCAACTGAAATGGTGGAAAGACTCACACGCTTTTTTTCTAATGATGTTACTTCAAGAATAGAAGCCGGTACCTTTCATGCGATTTGTTACAAACTTTTGAAAAGGCATAATCCAGACCTTTTGCTGAAACAACAAACAGAACTGAAAACACTTTTTAGAAGTATTTACGAAAAGCGTGAGTTTAAAAAGCTTGCTTACAAGATAGCCGAATACTCAGCTAATTATCTTTACGATGTCTATTCGTTTTACCAAAACACTGAACTGGAACTTGGTTTTGGAGACTGGATGAGTGAAAAATATCCTGATCATGATTTTTTTTGCGATATATATGAAGACATATCTAACGAATATGAGTTGATGAAAGAGAGCTACGGCTATATAAATTTTAATGACCTGCTGATAAAAACGAGAAACCTCTTAGGCTCTGATATATTTGTAAATTTTAAAGAGGTATTAGTAGATGAGTATCAGGACACAAACTCACTGCAAGGCTCACTGATAGATAAAATGGATCCATCTTCACTTTTTTGTGTTGGTGATTATGACCAGAGTATTTTTGCTTTTAATGGCGCCAATATAAATCTAATCGGTTCTTTTTCCAAAAAGTTTCCCGATGCGAAAGTGTTTTCTCTTAAAAAGAATTATAGATCAACGGCCTTAATCCTCTCACTGGCAGATAGAGTGATAAAATTCAATGACAGGATATATCCTAAAGAGTTAATAGTTGTTAGAAAAGATGACCCTGTAAGTCCGACACTATTAGAATTTAATGAACTTTTTGAGCAGTATAGTAAAGTTTCTTACATGATAAAAGCAAACTCATCAAATTATGATGATGTAGCCGTGATCTTCAGGAATAACTCTTCAGCAGATGGGATAGAAGCAAGTTTAAGAGAGCTTGGTATTCCATGTAAAAGGAAAGGTGGGAAAAGTTTTTTTGATGCTAAAGAGGTAAAAATACTTTTTGATATGTATTCGTTTTTTGTAAACCCAAAGGACATGATGGCCTTTATTCATATTTTTGAATATGCGAAAGGCATCGGCAGTGCGACCGCAAAAGACATTTTTGAAGCATTGAAAAGACTGGGTCGTGGTTCCGCCTATGATGGCATCCTGCACCCGGATACTCATATAAGGAACCCATTTGAACAGCGAAAAGTGAATTTCCAACTGGCCCTTTTTGATGATTTTGTCCATTTAGAAAGTGAATCTAAATTTTCACACCTGGAGTTAGACGATAAGATTTCAAACAGTTCAATACTTAAACATCCAAAGTTCACAGAAGAGAGCGCCAGATTCTTTAATGATTTCTATCTGTTATATAAAAGAATAGTAAGAACAAAAAAACCTATCTCTATGATCGAAGCAATAAGTGAATCAAAAATCTATAAACATATCACCGATATTTTGGCTGATCAAAGGGCTTTAGACAGAAACAAGAAGATAAATGAAGAGGTGAAGGAGAGGGCCCTTCTAAATATTAAAAGAAAGGTTGTCCTTATTAAAGAGCTTACAAAGGGTTATACTGACAATCAACGCTTTCTCAACGCCATGATACTCGGTTCAAATGAGCTTACAAAGGGCGAGGGTGTCAACCTCTTAACCGTTCATGCCAGCAAAGGCTTGGAGTTTAAAGACGTCTATATCCTGGATTTAATGGATGGGCGTTTCCCAAATAGAAAGCTGGCTAATAAAGGTGGGAGTATAGACGAAGAGAGAAGACTTTTTTATGTAGCGGTAACAAGAGCAAAGGATGGATTATGGCTCTCCTATGCGAAAGTAGACAAAGTCAAAAAACTGAGATTCTATCCGTCACTTTTTTTATACGAAGCAGGACTGATAAATAACAGAGAAGAGCACCAGAAACTTTTAGAGGAAAAATATAAATAATATCCAAATTGAGGAATTTTATTGTCCATAGGCTGTCATTTCCGCATTTATGTGACTCTATACGTTTTAAGTTTACTTTGACTCTCTATAAGTGCAAAGTCCTTGTCATTATGTAAGATTGGAACGTCATGTTCAATTGCAACTGTCGCTATTAAGCAATCCATAACCCGTTTAATAGTTATTCCATTTTTGCGAAGTGTTCTATAATGTTGAGCGGATTTAATAAAAGTTGAATATGACATAGGAAGGAAGACTAAACATTCTAATAGTTTTCTGGTTTTATTAAACTCTCTATCGTTTTTTATCCCTTGGAGGATCTCAGTTATCACAATGCCACATATACAAATATCCTCTTCATTATGGATAAGCTTTTCAAGTAAGTTTACATGAGGGAGAGGTCTTGAGGCGAAAAAATCTATCCATACACTGGTATCAACCATTATCATGTTTCATGGCCTTTTCTCATCTCATCTAAATTTCCTTCCCATGTTATTTTGCCCTTTAGTTCCAGAATTTTTTTCTGTTTTTTATGCCGTAAGAGTTCCTTCAATGCGTGATCAATTAAAGATTTTTTAGTTTTTATTCCGGTAGCTTTTATACAATTACTTACTAACTCATTATCGAGTACTACGTTGGTCCTCATGATAATCTCCTTTCTGTACACATTATATCTGTGGATATGTGTATTGCAAGTGCTTTTCAGATAGTGTTTAAGTTGGGCGATTTCGTTCTTCCTTGGGGACGTTTATTGCAGAGTTCAGGTTCAAGGTCTTTTAGTGCTTCTTCTAATGTGTAATGTGCCTGACCGCCTTTCAATAATACAATTA
>JANLHC010000304.1 GCA_024654465.1 Candidatus Scalindua sp. | reverse complement strand
GCCAATTGGATCCTCTGCACCTCTCCACCGGAAAGTGTATCGCTTCTCCTGTCCAACGTTAAATAATATAATCCTATATCAAGCATAAAACCTGATCTTGTTATAATTTCTTTTAAAATTCCTTTTGCTATGATCTCCTTTTCTCCCTTGAATTTAAGAGACTTAAAGAAACCAAAAGCATTTTCCACAGTCATTGAGGTGATTTCAGTTATTGTCTTACCATTAACTTTTACTGATAACGCTTCGGGCCTTAGCCTTGCCCCTTTACACTCTTCACATGTAGTGTAATCCATGTATTTCTCAAGACGCTTTATAACATCCGAACTGTTAGTCTTGTCATATACCTGCCATAATGTCGGAATGATACCTTCAAAGCGTTCGTCCGTGTTTGCGTTTAGAGATTCGCCATGCAATAAAATATTTCTAATCTTTTTGCTGATCTTCTTGAATGGGATCTTGTTGCCTATGTCAAATCTTTCCGAAAATTCATTTAACAAACCATTGTAATGTTCCTGTGTAATTGAACTCCATTTTGACCATGCATGGACAGCATCTTCACTCAAAGGTAATTCTTCATTTGGAATGATCAATTCCGGATCGAACTCCAGCGTCATACCCAGTCCTTCACACTCTCTGCACGAACCGTACGGGCTATTGAAAGAAAACATTCTGGGCGCAAGCTCCTCATAGCCTGTTCCACAATCAGAGCAGGAATAACGTTCACTGAAAACCATATCTACCCATTTCCCCCTCTTTTCCCGGGTAATAATCACCACGCCTTCTCCCAGTTCCAGGCTCGTATGTATTGAATCGCTGAGCCTTTTTTGAATATCGTCTTTAACTACAAGCCTGTCTACGACGATATCAATATCATGCAATTTATACCTGCTTAGTTTGACTTCGGTGCTTGCATCGATGATGTTTCCATCGACTCTGGCTCGTATAAAGCCCTTACGTCTGATTTTCTGAAAAATCTCTTTATGCTCACCTTTTTTACCCTTAATAATTGGTGATAGAATCATAATCCTTGTGCCTTTGGGTATCCGGGATACTCTGTGCATAATCTGCTCTATGGTTTGTCTTGTGATTAATGTTCCGCAATTATGACAATAGGGGGTGCCGACTTTTGCAAAGAGAAGGCGCAGGTAGTCGTATATATCAGTTGTTGTGGCAACGGTAGAACGTGGGCCCGTATGACTTGTGCGTTGTTCGATTGCGATAGTCGGAGGGATGCCTTCTATGATATCAACATCCGGTTTTTGCATCTGGTCGAGGAATTGTCTTGCATACGAGGAGAGACTTTCTATGTAACGTCGTTGCCCTTCTGCGTAGATAGTATCAAAGGCCAGGGAGGATTTTCCGGAACCGCTTACACCGGTTATAACTACAAGCTGATCTCTGGGTATGTTTATATTTATGTTTTTAAGATTATGTTGTCTTGCACCCTTTATTGATATGAAATTGTCAGGTTCCGGCTTAATAGAGTTACTTCTTATTCTTTTTACTTGCATCAGGCATCTTCTTCCAGTTTTGCATCAAATCTATTAGTAATCGTACGCCAACTCCGGAAGCGCCTTTTCTTATGTATGGAGTATCCTTTTCTACAAGAAAAGTTCCCGCAATGTCAAGATGGACCCATGGGTAGTCTTCTACAAACTCACCTAAGAAACACGCGGCTGTAATAGTTCCTGCATATTTCCCGCCAGTATTTTTAATATCAGCTATGTTGCTTTTTATCAATTCATAATATTCTTTCCATAGCGGCAATTCCCAGACTCTTTCATGGCAGTTTTCACCGGCTTGTTTTATCCGGTCTTTAAGCTCATCATTGTTACCAAGCATACCGGATGCAAAAGTGCCAAGTGCTGCAACACACGCACCTGTTAGTGTGGCAATGTCTATTACGGCATCAGGTTTATATCTTTTTGCGTAACAGATAGCATCGGCCAGTATCAGACGTCCTTCAGCATCAGTGTTTAAGACCTCAACGGTCTTTCCTGACATACATTTGATAATGTCCCCTGGTTTCAGGGCACGGCTACCGGGCATGTTTTCCGTACATGGTATCAATCCTACAATGTGAGAAGATGGCTTTAGGTTGGAAATGGCTTTAAAAGCGCCCAGAACAGCGGCGGCACCAGACATATCAGCTTTCATCATATCCATACCAGCTCCGGGTTTTAAGGATATTCCTCCGGAATCAAAGGTTACGCCTTTACCGATAAGAACTACTGTGTCATTGGACTTATTCTTAGTATTATATTCAAGGATGATAAATTTAGGCTGCTCAGAACTTCCTCTCGATACGTTTAAAATGCCGTTCATACCCAGTTTCTTCATTTCCGGGCCGGACAATGTTTTGCACTTAACCCCGGGTTTCTTTGCAATCTCTTTTGCTTTATTTGCAAGGAACGTTGGCGTCGCGTCGCTTCCTGCCATATTCACAATATCGCGTGTGAAACAGACGGCTTCTGCTACGATTTCTGCTTTCCTTACTACAGATTTAATGCTTTTCAGGACATCGTTTTTCTGAACAACCAGAGAGTAATTTGTAATAGACGGTTTTTCTTCCTTCTTTAATGTCTTATACATAGTGAAATTATAGAGTGATAATAAGATACCCTCTGCAACTGAATGGGCAACGTCTTCTAAAGAAATTCCTTTGATTTCCATTCTATATAATAATATTGAAGCATTTTTAAATTTCTTTCCCTGAACCACTCTGGTAGCGGTACCTGCCGCCTGTCGAACTTTATCTAATGAAAAATCAGCAGATTTCCCCAATCCGACCAACAGAATTCTTTTTGGAATGATCTTTTTATCGGTCGGGATTATTGTCGTTTCATTTAGTTTTCCGGTAAAATCCCCGTTTTTCAATAAACTTGATATGGCTTCTCCTGTTGCTTTATTAAGGGCGTTTAACTCGGAAGGTATTTTTTTTGTATTTTCAAAGAGACTTATTATGATTACGTCTGTCGACACCCTTTCTGCTGCACCAAATGTTGCTGATAACTTCATCTGAAGTCCTCCGTAAAAGAAGAGAAAACAAGTATATTTTTATAGTTTTAGAGCGGTATATTATACTAATTATGCATACATAACAAGAGAACCTTTTTCTTTTGACAATCAAAGTTCTTTGCATTAAACTCGATGGATTACAAATAATTTTAAAATCTGCAGTGAGGAAAGTGATGAAAATAAGGTATTTTATAACACTAATTTCTTTTAGTTTTTTAGGTTTATTAATAAATGGTTGTGGTGATAATGCACCAAACCCACATGGTGGTATCAGCGGTGCCAGCAAAGGTGGCGGTGACATGAACTATGAGCAGCAGGCGTTGAAAATGGAGCAGGATGATCTTGCCAAACTAAAAATAGGTAAAAATTCGTTTGCAGATGATGTAACTCAGTCAGATAGTAGTCCCAGTAAAGATCCTAATGAGGTAATAGCGACAGTAAATGGCGAAAACATTCTCCGTCTGGAACTTGACAGGATACTCGATAAAGCCAAAAGAAGAATGAGTAAATCCAATTTGCACCTTGTTGAAGAGAAAATCATAAATGACTTGATTACACAGGCCGTACTCAAGCAGTTTATTAAAAAGGAAAATATTCAAATAGATCCAAGCCGTATTGAAAGTGAGATAGAGACTTTCAAGGAAAATATAAAGAAGAATCCTCAAACTAAGGACAAAAGCCTTGAAACACTTTTGGAAGAACAGGGGGGGAGCCTTGCAGAGTTGAGAGTCGCCCTGGATATCTCTTTTGCAATTGATGAATACATGGAAAAGACAACATCGGAGGAAGAGATAGAGAAGTATTTTACAGAAAACACCGGCGCTTTTAACGGAGAAACCGTTACCGCAAGTCATATTCTTGTAGATACAAAAGGTGTGACAGACGAAGCAAAATTAAAAGAGGCAAAAGAGAAGATTGATAAAATAAAAAAAGAGCTTGATGGTGGTGCCGACTTTGTACAGCTTGCGAAGGCATACTCCGATTGCCCTTCCGCGAAGGCTGGCGGCGATCTGGGTCCTATCAAGAAAGGCGAAATGGTAAAAGAGTTTACCGATGTGGCCTACGCTACAGAGCTAAATGGTATAAGTGCTCCTGTGAAAACTCAGTTCGGTTATCACATTATAAAGATTACAGGTAAAGATGAGGGTAAAGACATCAAATTTGAAGACATTAAGGACAAGGTCAAGATTGCACTTCATAACGAGAAAACGTTAAACTTAATACAGGATTTACTTAAAAATTCTGAAGTTAAGGTTTTGTATACTCCAACCCCATACTATGCAGCAACCTCATCCGGTGGTGGCCATGGCGGCATGGGCACGAGCATGCCTGGTGGACACGGTGCCGTGTATGGTGATCATGGTAATATGAAAACAGATACTTCTCCTCATGGTGGCGCTTCACCACACGGTGGCAGTATGCAGTCTGGCCAGGGCAATCCTTCTCCTCACGCTGGAATGCCTATGCCGGATGGTACGTCGCCTCATGGCGGCGGTGGTATGCCAGGCGGTCATGGTGGTACTTCTTCTCAGGGTGGTTCAAATCCACACGGGCAAATGAGTTCAGTCGAAGGTGGATCAGTAGAGCAGAAATTTACTCTTACAAATGATTGATAGAAATCCTTCTGCCCGGATTTGTTATTCATTTTCGACACGGCCTTGTAGTTACAAGGCCGATGTTCGGCCAATAAACCTCATTAAACAAAAACCAGATATTGCCGGTTCAATCTTGTAGATTGAACCGGAACGTTTAGGTTCAGGCTGCAAACCTGAACCAGCACGGGAAACCGTATGATTTTCATATCTGTGGCGCTGGATTCAATTTAACAATCAAAAGACGGCTGTCATGACAATTAATAGTATCGTGTATTAAAATTATTATTTTTAATAAATCCCCCTTTGTCCTCCTCGTTTAAAGAGGATAAAATTGGGATTGTAAACGGAGTAACTTATTTAAATGGATCCACAGTTAGCTATAAAAATATCTATTATTTTATACTGGAGTTCACTACTTATCTATACCTCTTACTGGGTAATTGGTTTCATGGGAAGGGGAATAAGGTTTTATGTGCTCCTGGGTGGGGTGGTTCTACATACATTATCAATTACCTTCAGGGGGATTTCTATAGAATATTTCCCGTTAACCAATAAGTTTGAATCCTTTACAGGTTTTGCTCTTGCCTGCTTCAGTGTACTTCTGTTTTACTCCAGGGTAGAGAGTTATATATACAGGATTTCAACGTTTTGTGTGGGATATTGCTTTTTTGTTGTAGCCTCAGTCTTCTTTTCAATGAAGCAATCGTATGCTCCTCCACTGATGTTGACGATATGGTATATTCTTCACGTTCCCATATCGTTCTACTGCTACGCGTTGTGGACAAGTTCATTTGCCGCGGCAATGGCGAGATATTTCTCCGGAGGGGAAGATAAAAGGCGGTTTGAGTACATAATAGATGCCGGCTTTCAATACGGATTTATAGCCTTCTCAATATCTATGATCTTTGGAGGCTTGTGGGGATATGTAGCTTGGGGCTCTTATTTCCTGTGGGACGCAAAGTTGCTGTGGTCTGTGATTATCTGGTTCTTTTATGCTACATGCATTCATCTGGATTACTGGCCGGCGGCCAGAAAGTATAAAACGCCACTGGCCATAGTTGGATTTGTTATATTACTGACAACGTATGTCGGTACGAGCTTCCTTATTCGGAGTTCGCACAGTTTTTAGCTTTTTTTTTGCCACGAAGACACTAAGGCACAAAGTATTAAGATATGATTAAGAAAAATCAAACAAAAATTATATTTTCAATTTCTTCGTGCTTTTGTGCCTTGGTGGCAGGTTAATAGGTTAAGTAAAAATGAAGCATATATACGATTTCTTAAAATCTCAAAAAACGGGAATAATAGTCGGGTTTTCGGTTACGGGACTCCTCATAATAGGCAGTCTTATCATGAACTATTTCCCGGAATCTTATGAAGGTCTTTCGGGTGAGGATATTACATTCTTCTTTAATGAACCTAAACTGATACACACCTGGTTCTACCTGATGTTTATCGCGTTTGCCATGTATGGGATATGTATCTTCATCTGTACGCTGGACTCTATCCTCAGAAAGGTAAAGGCGCGTTCCAGAAAGATTGCTTTGTACGGTGCATCAATCGTGCATATTGGTTTCCTGGTTACGCTGGTAGCACATCTTGTTGGCGGTATATGGTCAGAGTCCGGCAGACCGATCACGATTGCCGATACTTGGGTTCAATTCGGTGAATATGAGTTAAAGGTGACTGGACTTGATTCCACTTCATATCCTAATGGTATGCCCAGAAAAATAAAGGCCCAAATGAAAATAAGGAAGGATGGGAAAGAGTTTGATGATACGCTTGGCTACAACAATCCTGTGCTTTTAGACAGTGGGACTAAAGCATTTCTATTGCAAAATTATGGG
>JANLHC010000296.1 GCA_024654465.1 Candidatus Scalindua sp. | reverse complement strand
TACAAAGAGATTGCAGAATCGTCAGACGCCGAACTTTTTATAATACTTGGTATTGCTCATACGGGAACTAATAATCTTTTTGTCCTGACGGATAAAACCTTTGAAACACCATTTGGTAATGTAGAAACAGACAAAGAGTTCCTCAATTCATTACAAAAAAAGAGTAAGACTGATTATTTTGAAGACGAATTTGTCCACAGAGATGAGCACTCAATCGGATTTCAGGCGGTATTCCTTAAATACCTTTATCACCAGAAAAAGAATTTCAAGATAATCCCGATACTCTGTTCCTCATTTGGTGAATCAGACGGAAATAACACTGGTTCCGTGCAGCCTTCTCAATTTGAGGAATTTGTCTCTTCACTCAAGGATACAATTAAGGAGAGCGGAAAGAAAATCTGTATAATTGCAAGTGTCGACCTTGCACATGTCGGTTCCCGGTTTGGCGGCACGGAACTTCAGGACGACACATATCTCGATAAATTACGTTCCGAAGACTCTGATATGCTGAAATATGTTGAAAACCTGGATGTAGTGGGATTTAACAATTCGATACAGAAAGACCAGAATAGTAGGAAAATATGTGGATACCCGGCTATTAATACTCTGCTGAATGTTATTGATGCAAAAAAAAGCAAGCTTCTTAAATACACTCAATACGCGGACGAGACCAATTCAACAGTGTCATTCGCCAGCATGTCATTCTATTAAGTGTTCAAAGGAGCGCAACAGAAAGACATTCAAGTTTATCTTCCAATTCGACAAAGAAAAGCGTTAACAATATTTAAAATGGGTAAAAAGAGCAAAGTGTTTTTTATTGAAACCAGGAGCGGTGAATCACTTGCGTCACTAGCTGAAAAAGTGAAACTACTTTACGATGCTGCCGGACTTGGGAGCATCATCAAACGAGGTGACATGGTCGCGATAAAGACCAGTTTTGGGGAAAAGGGAAATATTGGCCACCTTAAACCCCCAATAATCAAAGCCGCTGTGGATAAAGTAAAGTTAAATGGCGGCAAGCCTTTCCTGGTTGAAACGAATACGTTATATGTAGGGCAACGCGCCAATGCAATAGACCATTTAATGCTTGCTCATGAGCATGGATTTACCATAGAAAACACAGGTGCTCCTGTTGTTATCGGAGACGGACTTTTTGGTGAGCACAATTACATTGTCCCTATTAATCAAAAATTGTGCAAAAACGCTTATATCTCCGGCGTGGCAAAGGCTTCAAATGTCATTATTTCTATTGCACACGTTACAGGACATCTTGCTACAGGCATGGGGGCGACATTTAAAAATGTTGGTATGGGGTTGTCTGCAAGAGGAGGCAAATTAGCTCAGCACTCCGGTGTGATACCTCAGATTATCAGCAAAAATTGTACAACATGCGAGGTATGTCAGATCTGGTGCCCCGCAGATGCAATCAACATGGATAAGGATACTGCAGTAATCGACCCAGAGAAATGTATCGGCTGCGGAGAATGTCTTGCCGTCTGTCAATTCGGTGCTGTTAAGATTGCATGGGACGAGGACACTGCAAATTTACAGAAAAAGGTCGCGGAATATTGCCTTGCCATTTTAAATGAGAAAAAGGAGAAAGCGGCATTTTTTAACTTCCTCACACACATTACGAAACATTGTGACTGTATGGACAAGCCCTTTGAACCGGATATACCTGATATCGGCATCGTTGTTTCAAGAGATCCGGTTGCTGTTGAAAAAGCGACTGTAGATTTAATAAACGAACACACCGGAAAAGATTATTTCAAGCATATCTGGCCGGAGATTGATTATACTGTGCAACTTAATCACGCCCATGAAATCGGTTTAGGAAATCTTGATTATGACCTGGAAAATGTTACTTCTGATTAATGAATTTATCTAAACGTAAAGTAATAATTTTTGGCCTGGACGCGGCCCCACCTGAACTGGTCTTCGATAAGTGGCTTGATGACCTGCCTAATATAAAACATCTTGTCTCAAACGGCATTTCCGGCAAGCTGGAAAGTACGATACCCGCAATCACATGTCCAGCATGGGCATCAATGGTCACAAGCACAAACCCTGGCAAGCTGGGAATCTATGGTTTCAGGAATAGAATCAATTATGATTACGAAGGTCTGCATTTTGCAGATTCTAACACCGTTAAGGAAGAGACCATCTGGAACATACTTGCACGGCACGGTAAAAAGCCTATCGTCATCGGCGTTCCACTGACATACCCTCTCAAACCTGTTCACAATGGATTAATGATAAGCTGCTTCCTTACACCGGACAAAAACCATCAGTATACCTGGCCTGACGGGCTAAAGCATGAGGTGGAACGGGTTTCAGATGGTTATATACTGGACGTAAAAGATTTCAGAGGAGTGGAAAAAGAGCAGGTTTTACATACGATCTATGAAATGACAAGAAAGAGGTTTAAACTTACCAGGCACTTCATACAAAATGAAGATTGGGATTTCCTCATGATGGTGGAAATGGGAACAGACAGAATACAACACGCTTTCTGGAGATATTTCGACAACAGACATCCGGAATACCTTCCGGGTAATAAATATGAAAATGTCATATTTGACTACTACAAATATGTAGATGAAGAAATTGGCCGTACTCTTGCATTGTTGGACGATGACACCATTACCTTGATTGTATCTGACCACGGCGCCATGTTGATGGAAGGAGGGATCTGTATAAACGAGTGGCTGATAAATAATGGGTATCTCAAACTGGTACATTATCCCGATAAAGTTACGCAAATCAGCAAACACCTGATAGACTGGGACAAAACCAGAGTGTGGGGAGAAGGAGGTTACTACGGACGTCTATTCTTTAATGTAAAAGGCCGTGAACCGAGAGGAATAATCCCGAGACAGAATTATGAATTCGTCAGAAATGAATTAATAGCAGCCCTTGAAGATCAGAGAGACGAGACTGGCAATAAAATAAATACCAGGGTCTTTAAACCTGAGGATATCTACACGGAATGCAGAAACATACCGCCAGATTTGATCGTCTATTATGGAAATCTGGCCTGGAGATCTATTGGTAGTGTTGGACACAATACTCTGTGGACGAATGAGAATGATACCGGCGCGGATGACGCAAATCACTCTCAACACGGAATATTTGTGATGAGTGGTGATAACGGATATCATTCTGAAAGGCGAGATGATTTGAAAATAATGGATGTAGCACCTACTGTCCTGGACCGTATGGGAATCGATATCCCATGGCAAATGGAAGGGAAGGTTATTCTATAAATTATGAAAGATTTTTTCTGGGCACTGAATTTTTTAACAACGATTCCTGCCGGTAAAAAATGGGGTGAAAGACAACCAAAGGTAGGGAATGTAGTGTTCTGGTTTCCCATAATCGGTCTGTTGATAGGGTTTATGCTGACATTTGTATATATCCCTGCAACTCGATTCTTTCCACATCTGGTTGCCGATGCAATAATTCTGATAATCTATATTGTTATGACAGGCGGGTTTCACCTTGATGGTTTCGCTGACACTTGCGATGGTATATTTGGGGGTAATACCAAGGGGAAAAGACTCGACATTATGCGAGATAGCCAGATAGGAAGCTATGGTGCATTGTGTCTTATCTGTACTGTCGGCCTGAAATATGTTTGCCTCGTTTCCATTGACCCGAAAGCGTTAGCCGGGCTATCTTTTATCTCTGACTACAAAACAATAAATGATTTGAATCCTGTATATCTCTACGCTTGTGAGAAGGGTAAAGTTCTTCTCTTTATGTGTGCCATTGGCCGTTGGTCCCAGGTACTGGGCGCAGCGCGATCAAGCTATGCAAGAGACGAAGGTGGCACAGGAAAAATAATTGTTGAAAACGTCAAAATGAGACATGCCCTCTTTTCTTCGTTCATACCGGGAATACTTATATTTTTGTTTTGTGGAATTAA
>JANLHC010000291.1 GCA_024654465.1 Candidatus Scalindua sp. | reverse complement strand
CCTGTTTTCTTCAAATAACGTGTTACGCAGTAAAATATAACAATTGGTATCAGGCATAAAGACAGCATCTGTATGACGCTTTTATTTGCATCATATCCGGAATGCACGATTTTCTCCCACATCGCTAAAACAACGACACTGCTGACCCATATGCACATCATGTTGTACTCTTTCCTTATGAAACGTAGCCAGTCGAAACCTCCACTACTCAGCGTATTTCTGATACCGGAAAATCGCGGAAAAAATCGGGGTACCGTATTACAATATTTCTCGTATTCCTCACCAAACTTTCTTCCCAGAAAATCTTCCTCCGCCATCACAATGGCTAAATATCCAAAGATGAAGAAGCTATACGAAAGAATATATCCCCACGTTGAATTATAGATAATACCCATACCAATGATAATCAAGATATTTCCAAGATAGAGAGGATTCCGTGAATGAGAAAAAATGCCCCCCTGTACAAACCTGTCCGCCATTATCTTCTTATCTCTTCCGCCCCTTTTGATGTAGTCTTTGCCTATCACCAATGCCCTCAAAACCTGTCCGGATATTGCTACCGCAAAGCCCACACCATCCATACAGTTATCATAAAACGCACTATCAAAAATAAATCTTGGTTTTGTACTGAATATCAAAATGACCCCAACCACGAAAAACATTATATTTCTATACCGAAACAGAAAGTTACCGGCACTTATCATAAATTGCTTGAAAATACCTGTGCGGTTATGATGTGATATTTTATTTTCTACCATACTATTATTTTCCATATCAGATAACATTACTCTATTTTCCATCTGGAAACAGAGATATTATATCGAGATTGTTAACTGCTTTTTAATGCTACCACGCCACAAAAATTGTACCATTTGAAGAATGTATCGCAGTGGACAAACCCGGATTTTTTTAAGAGGGCTTTATTCTCATCTAATCGGTATGGTACGAGAATATTTTCTAACGCCTCTCTCTTTTGTGCTATTTCCAATTCCGTATACCCATTTTTTTTCTTCATCTCATAGTAGTATTTTATGAACATCCTGTTAAAATCTGAGTTATTGCCAAGTACTTTCTCCAAAAGAATCAAACAACCGTTTGCATTTAATCCATTAAAGATACTTTTTATTACTTGTTCCCGATGCAATGGACGTACAAATTGCAGGGTCAGATTCATAACAACAACAGATGCATTTGTGATATTAACCCCATTATTCAGGTCTGCGCATATGAGTGAATATTCTTTGGTCAATTTGTTTTTTGCAAACCGTTCCCCGCACTTGTCCAGCATATTCTGAGAATAGTCAATACCAATGTATTTTACATCCCTTTTTGCAGCCGTTGTTACAGCCTCACATATGTTAGAAAGAGTAATACCGGTTGAGCATCCCAGATCATAAATATTAGTACCGTCCACCGCAAAGTCTACGGCCATTTCACACATCATCCTTTGTAATTCGTTATAGAAAGGGACGGACCGTTCAAGCATGTCATCGAAGACTGCAGCCGTCTCCTTTCCGAAATTAAAGTCAGACATCTTGTCCTTCTTATCGGCAAATATTTCGTCTTTACTCATTGTTATTAATATACTGCGACGCTTATGGCAAGTCAACAAGGTTCTGTAATCGTATACTACACGGTTAACACTATAGCAAATTAAACATTAAGGAACAGTGAACAGAACATTAATAAATATTAATATTCTGCCTATTAGAAAGCAATTCTGTTGGATTCGCTCCGCTTGACCAAACCTATGTGCTTTGCTTCCTCTGAACCGTTCTGCCTTTGATTCCTGCCAATACCATAAGGAGCACAGGAAGCACTATCAGCGTAAATGGCATCTTCAACACAAGGCCGGAGATAATGGCAATCGCAAGAGGCTGAAGCATGGCAGCACCCTCACCGATGCCACATGCAACGGGAGAAAGGGCAATGATTGTTGCAAGGGTGGTCATGGCAGTAGGTCTCATACGGTTCTTGCCAATCTGGATCAGTCTTTGTTTAAAGGGAATGTCCTGCGACATATCGCGATATTCTGAATAAAAGAACACCTCTGCCTCTGTAACAATACCCACAATCATGGTCATACCCATCATAGCCGTAATGGTTAAATCAGTATGCGTAAGCCACAACCCGATAAAGACGGACACTAGAGCGAGGAGGGTTGTCAGCATCATTGCAATGGCCGCCTGGAAACTCTCGAAGAGAAATAAAAGTAAGACGAAGACCAGAACAACTGCCGCGACGAAAACAGTAACAAGGTCTCGAAACGCACCCTGCTGCTGTTCGTATAAACCTCCAATTTTATAGTAAACGTCTTTTGACAGGAAGCCGGGTTGGTCCAGTACCCTGATGACATCATTAACAGTGGAACCCATGTCCCTTCCGCTGATTCTTCCGGTGACAGCAATCATTCGTTTTAAGTCATCCCGCATGATCTGTGACTGGCCTGCAACCCGCTTTATGATGGCAACTCGTTTAAGGGGAAAGAGATGTCCATCCAATGCTCTAAGTCTCAGGTTTCTAACATCTTCCGTTGAAAGGCGCTCCTCGTGCGGTATCCATACACGCATTCCAACCATTTTCGGGCCTGATTGAATACTGGTGGCGACTTTTCCACTCAAAGAGTTTTCCAGCGTCTGTGTCACCTCCGCAGGTGTCATGCCTTCCAGCGCTGCCTTTACCCGGTCCACATGAATTTCAATGGCGTCTCCTGCCGGCACGATTCCGTCCCGGACGTCCACAACACCCGGTATATTCTTTATCGCCTGCGCAGATTTTTCTGCCAGACGCCGCAACAGTTCGCCGTTGTCTGAAAACATCTTGATCTCAATTGGTTGAGGAACGGCAGTCAGATCGCCGATAAGGTCCTCCATAAGTTTGGCCATCTCAATCTCTATACCGGGAACCTCATGTACAATCCGTTGCCTGATTTCATCTATAACATCGTCAAGGCCGCGCCTTGGCATGGGTGTCAGCCTGATGAAGAAATCACCTTCGTTAGCTTCGGTGATGTGCTCCCCCAGGCTTAATCCGGTTCGGCGTGAGTATGTCTGTACCTCCGGAGTTGCCTGTAGAATTTCTTCCACCTGCAGCAACAGACGATCTGTTTCGGATAATGATGTGCCGGATTTTGTACGATAGTCCAGGATAAAACCCCCTTCATCCATAGAGGGTAAGAACCCTGACCCTGTATGCTGATATGCAAAATACCCCAGTGCAAGAAAAGGTATGATCACCAACAAGATTATTAACGGTTTCCGCAATACAACCTGCATCAGAGAATCATAACGGTTATGAGCGGCAGTGGTTATAGGTCCTCCCTCAGTTTGCTCTGCGTCCTTTTGCTTCAGCAATTGTCGCCCTAAAAGAGGCACGACAAACAAGGCTGTCAAAAAAGAGACGGCAAGGCACATGGCCATTGTCAGTGAGAGCGCCTTGAAGAATGCACCCGTGACACTATTGAGAAATGCCAATGGAGCAAAGATGATAATTGTCGAGGCGGAAGAACCTGCCAACGGAATGGTAAATTCGGCCGCCGCCTCATGAATACGTTTCGCATAATCGCCGCTGCATCCGCGCAAACGCCTGATGATATGCTCAGTCATAACGATGATGTCGTCAATGACCAAACCCACTGCCGCCGCCATCCCTCCAAGGGTCATGATGTTAAAACTCATGCCCAGCTGTGATAGAATCATGACTGTGGTAGCCAGCGACATAGGCACGGTTATCACCGCTATCAGGGTCAGTTTGAGATTACGAAGAAATATGAAAAGAACTATAACCGCCAGTCCAATCCCGATCCCTAAAGCATCCCGTACACTGCGCTCTGATGCCAGTATCAACTCGCTCTGATCATACCAGTTTGCAACACTGACATCCGGTGGCATAATCTTTTTTAGCTCACCAAGTTTTATCTTACATTCATCGGCTATACGGACAGTGTTTCCACCGGGTTGTTGATACACTTGGAACAAAACCGCTTCGTGCCCGTCCGCATTCACACGTGTCCACTGCGGCGCTGTACCGCAGCTCACTACGGCCACATCGTCCAGGTCGACCACTCCATTTATGTTGGAACGCAGTATCGTTCGCTTAATTTGATTGATGTCCCCAAACTGCGTATCGGAAAGTACCAGATACAGTTTATAGTTTTCTTCCATGCGGCCCACGGCCTTGATAACGTTTGAACCGGAAACTGCTAGAGCCACATCGTTAATAGTTAACCCGTATGAACTCAGTTTTTCCGGATTAATAACGATCTGATACTCCTCAACGGCTCCTCCCAATACACCGATGCGGGTAACGCCCGTAACCGTTGACAAAACAGGTCGAATACGGAACAGGGCAATATCACGTAATTCCACAAGAGAACGTGTATCCGAAATTAAACTGTACCCCAATACGGGAAATACCGTGGGGTCCATTCTTCTCACCATAAAGGTTGTCCCGGCTGGAAGCGAACCACGCATCTGATTGATAGCCGATTCCACCTGAAGCATGCCAGATATCATATCCACATTCCAGTCGAAATTAACGGACACGTCCGCACTTCCGCGGCTGGTCGTTGACCGGACGTTATGCACACCCGGCACGGAACGTACAGCCTCCTCAACCGGCCGTGTGATCTCTACTGCCATGCGTTCTACCGGGCGGTCTCCCGCACCTATGTTAACTACAACTCGGGGAAATGTCATTTGGGGGAAAAGGCTTATGGGCATCCTCATACCAGCGAAAATGCCTGAAGCGGCAAAAGCCGCCAGTGCAAAGAGGATAGACCGGTGATGACGCTGCGCCCATTGTGGAATTGTCATAGTTTACCATCCTCCACAACCGGCATGCCATCAGATAGCTCATAATTTCCCAACACGACTACAGGATTACCTTCCTTCAGCTCTTTTGAGATTATTTCAATTTCTCCGGAAGTTTCCAATCCGATTTCCACCAGATGTTTCACAGCGTGACCTCTCCGGACCGTAAAGAGACTATGTCCATCGCTATCAGGCAGAATGGCCTCGCGCGGAGCCAGTAAGGCATTACGGGAACTTACAATAATCTTCCCTTCGATGTAGTCATTGAGCAGCAATTTACCTTCGGACATTGGCTTAACCATCACACTGACGAGACGTGTAATGGGATCGACCCGGCGGGTAATTGTCTGGATGGTCCCTTTAATAGATTTAGAGTCTGGCGCAAGAATGGGTTTCAATTTTACCGATTGACCCTTCTCAAGCCGGTTAAAGTCATCGGACTCAACCCCGAGGCGGACAATGATCTGGTCCTCATGCGCCAGTTGCAGGAGGTTTGTGCCCGCCGGCACGGTCTGACCCGGCTGCGCGCCGATGAAATACACAATGCCTGCTGAATCGGCTCTGATTTCCTTCATTGATTCAACACCGCGCTCCTTTAAACTATTGAGTTTCTTTTCAGCCAGACGAACCCTGAGCCGCACAGGCACCATGTCCTGCTTTGTTGATAACTGTAACTTGACGCGCTCGCTCAGAAGCTCCTCTTCCAGACGCACGGATTCAAGTTCGTCCTGTGCCTGTTTGAATATTAACTGTGTATCAGGGCTGGGCTTGATTATGAGTAACAATTCACCGGGGTTAACAACCTGTCCTCCCGTTACCAGCACCCTGGTGATAATACACTCAAAGGTAACATTGTATATTTCAATAGTACTCGGAAGCAGTTCCACTATTCCATACGCCGTAAGCGTTTCGTTAATAC
>JANLHC010000290.1 GCA_024654465.1 Candidatus Scalindua sp. | reverse complement strand
CTCGCTTTCGATACTTTGTACGCTGAGGGGCAGAGGAGATATGTCGAATCTTTCTCTGCTTATGCCCGTCAATTCCTGGAAAGGGTGGATAAACCTGATGTCGATCATATAGAAGGCATACCTCCCGCAATAGCAATTGAGCAGAAGAACCCGGTTAAAAACCGTCGTTCCACAGTTGGAACAGCAACAGAGATAAATGATTATCTCCGGCTCCTTTTTGCCCGTATAGGCAAGACATACTGTACAAAGTGCGGAGAAATTGTACGAAACGATACCATATTCCAAATCACTGACTGTATACTATCACTTCCGGAAAGCACGAAATTTCTGATTACATTTCCTCTTGGAATAAGCAAAAAGATCTCAAGTGACATGCAGGTTTCAGCTTTAAGGGAACGAGGCATTATCAGAATCCTTGCAGACAATACGATTATTGATATCTCTTCCACAACCGATGTCTTTGATATCCGCAAGTATAAGTCTGTTGCGGGAGTAGTAGACAGATTAGTTGTGGGAAAAAAGATTAAGAGCCGCCTGACAGATAGCCTTGAAACTGCATATAGACTGGGTTCAGGATATTTAAGCATTATCTATTTAAGTGGCGATATTAAGGAAAGCAAAATAAACTCTATCAAAAAGAGGAATGCTTCCGGTAAAACCCTTACAGGAAAAAAGCCTAAAACTATCTTAATTAACAGTGCAGAATGGACGGTAATGTCATTCAGCAGTCACTTCCGTTGTAATGATTGTGATATAGAATACAAGACTCCTACTCACCACCTGTTTTCCTTTAATAACCCCCTGGGAGCATGTAAGAAATGTCAGGGATTCGGACATACTGTAGAAATAGATATGGACCTTGTAGTGCCGGACAAAACAAAAACACTGAATGAAGGAGCAATCGCCGTCTGGAACTCACCGGCGTACAGTATATTGCTTGAAGAGTTACAGGAGGCGGCGCCGGCTCATAATATTCCGCTTGATATTCCTTTCAACAAATTAACAAAGGATCAGCTAAAATTAGTAGATGAAGGGACAGAAGAGTTCTATGGTATCAGCAAATTTTTTGCCTCGCTGGAAGAAAAAAAATATAAGATGCACGTCAGGGTGTTACTCAGTAAATATCGTTGTTATACCATATGCGCTGAATGCAATGGCACCAGACTGGATCCATCCGCCCATAATGTGAGAATAAATCAAAATAATATAACAGACGTATGTAGTATGTCTATTGACGACGCATATAGTTTTTTCGAAGAAATAAAGCTCTCTAAATACGAGGAGGAAGTCGGCAGGATTTTGTTACTGGAGATAAAGAAAAGACTTGGTTACATGGTTAAGGTTGGATTGGAATATTTGACACTGGACAGAATGACAAGGACCCTGTCAGGTGGAGAGGCGCAGAGAGTCAATCTAACCACTTCACTCGGCTCATCACTTGTCAATACATTATATATACTGGATGAGCCAAGTATCGGTCTGCACCCGAGGGACACTAAGCGACTTATCGATATCCTGGTACGACTCAGGGATATTGGAAACACCGTTGTTGTTGTTGAACACGACAGAGATGTGATCAAATCTGCGGACTATCTCATAGACATTGGGCCTGGAGCAGGTGAAAATGGTGGTAATGTGGTTTACGCCGGAGATGTTAAAAAAATATCCTCTCGAAACGGTTCACTAACCGGACAGTACTTGAAGGGTAAAAAGCAAATTGAACTGCCTCCGGCAAGAAGAAAAATCACACAAAATCATATTGAAATTATTGGTGCGACGGAAAACAACCTGAAAAACATTGACGTACGATTTCCTCTCAATGTATTTACCTGTATAACCGGTGTTTCAGGTTCCGGTAAAAGCACACTGATCCAGGACACTCTATACGGTGCCCTTAAAAGAAGGATGGGGATTTATCCCGGCCATATTGGGATCCATAAAAATTTAAATATCAACGGACACATAGACGATGTAATTATGGTGGATCAATCACCAATCGGCAGGACGCCCAGATCAAATCCAATTACCTATGTAAAAGTATTCGATTATATAAGGAAGATATTTGCTTCAACGAGGGAAGCCAAACTGCATGGTTATACTCAAGGATCTTTTTCTTTTAATGTTAAAGGCGGCCGGTGTGATTATTGCGAGGGCTGTGGATATATAAAGGTGGACATGCAGTTCCTTGCCGATGTTTACGTAACCTGTGATCAGTGTCACGGCAAACGTTTCAGGAAGGATGTTCTGGAAGTCTATTATAAAGACAAAAATATTCACGATGTTCTGGAAATGACGGTAAGTGAGGCGATGGCATTCTTTTCCACACGCAACAAACATGCGTTGGCAGCAGAAATGAACAACAGTTTATCTAAAGCAACGTCACACATCCAAAAAGGACTGAAGTATCTTTCGGATACAGGTCTGGGGTACCTGAGATTGGGGCAACCGGCAACGACACTATCAGGTGGAGAGGCACAAAGATTGAAACTGGCAACTTATATGGCAAAAGGGAAACGCGAAAAAATACTTTTCATTTTTGACGAACCTACAACGGGTTTGCATTTTGATGATATAAGAAAGCTGCTTGACTGTTTCCAACGGCTGATCAACAACGGACATTCCGTGATCGTCATTGAACATAATCTTGAAATATTAAAATGTGCAGACCATATCATTGATCTCGGACCGGAGGGAGGAAAAGGAGGAGGATATGTGTTAGGCTGTGGCACACCGGAAAAGATTACTAAATTGGAAAAGTCTTACACCGGGAAATATTTAAAAGAACATGTGTCGTGACAGTTCGGAGTAAAAAGTTCGGAGTTTGGTGTTCAAAGATATTGCCAGTTTCCTAGTTTTTTAATGATTTCATTAGCCCACTTAACATTTTTGAAAGCTCTATGCATAAGTTTCATGATTGTTTTCTAACTTCGGAACTGACAAATGCTTGCCTGTGTGAAATCTCAATTACGGCAACACATTCCCTTACAGATCTTCTTGATATTTTAAGGAACTGCTTAAATTCAGCCTTGCTTCCTCCGCTACCTTCAGCAATATTTAAGCAAATTGATACTGAAGCCCTCCTAAATTGATTAGCTAAAGAAAATATTTCTTCTTTAGGAAATTCTTTTGTAATCTCATACACAAAGTCAACATAATCCAGTGACTTCTGGTAAACCTTTAAGTCCTCAAAATCAAATCTGTCATCGCTCACTTTTATTACTCCTAACTCCAAGCCCCGAACTGTCAACTATCATGACAAGTCTAACATTCTCTGAATAGCTTTTCTTGCCTCAACCGCTATCTCTTCCGGTACGGTAACCACAAACTGAATATCTTCCAGAGACCACAATAGTTTTTCCAATGTATTTAATTTCATATTTGGGCAATCCGACAGAGGTGTAACAGGCATAAAAGTTTTATCAGGATTCTCTTTCTTCATCCTGTGCAAAATTCCTATTTCAGTCCCTATAACAAACTCCTTCGAATTACTGCTCTTCGCATAGTTTAAAATACCGGTTGTACTTGCAACATGATCTGCAAGCGCAATCACATCCGGAGTACACTCAGGGTGAACGACTACCTCTGCATCCGGGTGTTCTGATTTCATTTTGACTATCTGCTCGGCAAGAATCCTGTGATGAGTAGGACAGTAGCCCTCCCAATACATCATCTCCCTATCCAGACACGATGAGACGTATGCACCGAGACTCTTGTCAGGAACAAATATTATCTCCTCATCTTCAGGAATGGAGGATACGATCTTTACTGCATTTGATGATGTACAACAGATATCGCTTTCTGCTTTAACGGCAGCTGTGGTATTCACGTAACATACCACTTTGGCATTTGGGTAGAGATTCTTTTTTTCTCTTAATTCCCTCGCTGTGATCATCGACGCCATCGGACATCCTGCATGTTCATCAGGCATTATAACGGTCTTATCGGGAGACAACAGGGCAGCAGTCTCTGCCATAAAATGAACACCGCAAAATACTATTAAATCCGCATCTGTCTTCGCCGCCTGCTGAGACAAACCCAGGGAGTCACCAACAAAATCTGCAACATCCTGAATCTCACCACGCTGGTAATTGTGTGCCAGAATAACTGCATTATGCTTCTTCTTCAGCTCAGAAATCTTTTCAATAATCGAATCAGACACCGCCTTATACTCCTATCTCATGGGCATTCCATGATAATTATGTCCAAATAATACGTTGAGAAATATTAAACAATACA
This sequence comes from Candidatus Scalindua sp., assembly GCA_024654465.1. GTDB lineage: Bacteria > Planctomycetota > Brocadiia > Brocadiales > Scalinduaceae > Scalindua. Next base: position 6,910 of record JANLHC010000290.1, on the reverse strand, counting down.
TAAAACCACTACCTGGCAACACTATTATCAGCTTTCTTTTGCCAGAAGATTGGTACCTGCAAATACCATAATTTAAAATCTATTATCTTTTAAAAAATACATTTTACAACAATTTTTTATTTAGTTTACGTACGGGAACTAAATAGACTCCAAAAGCCTTGTTTCTTCTTTTTGGGAGATGAACCAAATACCTTAACATGTTTTAACACATTATGGTATCATAGCGATATAAAATGAAATATTATTATGGATCATGCAATGTGGAAAATTATAAGGGGAGATGGGCCATTAATTGGCACCGCAATTCACAATGGCCATGAATTACGTGACGAGGTTGCCGCAATAACAGCATTGAGTGATGGTGAGCGCCTGAGAGAAGAAGATTCTTATACCGGGAAGTGGGCCGAGGTTGTAGAAACCAATATTGTTGTTGGGCGTTCTCGTTTTGAAGTAGATCTAAATCGGCCAAGAGATAAAGCGTTCTATCGATTCCCGGAAGATGCCTGGGGACTTAATTTATGGAAAGAGCCTCCAGGGTCAAATATAATTCAAAGGTCAATAGATCAGTACGATTCTTTTTACAAGGAAGTTAATCAATTACTGAGGGAAAAGATCGCGAATCATGGTTCTTTTCTTGTATTAGATATACATAGTTACAATCATCTTCGTGAAGGACCCGACGGCCCCATCGCAAATCCCGAAAGTAATCCGGAAGTTAACGTGGGAACGGGAACAATGGATCGTAATCGTTGGGCACCACTGGTTGATCGTTTTATTTCGGAATTAAATGCCTTTAAGTTTCTGGGCCGTAATTTGGATGTACGGGAGAACGTAAAATTTCGCGGAGGGGAGTTCCCCCGGTGGGTCCATACTAACTTTCCCGAGAACGGTTGTGCTTTGGCTGTTGAGTTTAAAAAGTTCTTCATGAATGAGTGGAATGGCGAGCTCAATCAAGAGATGCACAAGACTATTTTGCAGGCTCTCCGTACAACTCTGCCAGGTTTAGCGGAGGAATTAAGGTGCTCAGGGGTGCGCTTTTAGTTGGAGGAGAGAGATTGATAAAAAAAATTAAGGACAAAAGAACGCTTGGCTCTGTAGGCAGGATATCTGCCAAGTCTAATGGCTTAGATACCATTACGGATGATTTTATAACATCCGTTCGTGAGAGGGTCATCAGTGGCAACCCAATTAGGCGAAAATTACAGGAATATGGCCGGGTGCATATTGACCGCCAATTGCCATTTATATGTGTTTTTCGGCATCCTCCCGGCGCAAAAGATCTTGGCACCCAAAAATTAGTCATGAGTGAGGCCTCTTATCTTATTGCCTCCGGTGAGAAAAAACTACAAAGGGGCCTTGCAAAGCTTATCAAGGGATTAGCCGAGACGTTAACGGAGATCTTCGGCTCTTTTCTGTTGATGGAGATTTGGGAATCAAATGACTTCAACAATGATGGAGAACTTTCCACGGATAAACCCACCTTTCGTCTTTATGCTCCCGAAAGGAATACCATTCCTAAAGCCGTTACCGCTTTTCAGAAAGCTTTGCAGAATATGCAAATTCAAAAAATAGGGGCAGATGTAAAAGTAGTTGAGCAGGTGGAGATTTCTCCGCCAAGTCTTCCGGTCCTTATAAAGTCAAGCGTGGCGAGAAAAATGGGTTGCCATGTATTAGGACTTCAGGTTAAACCCATTTACCGAGATTCCGTATCCGGAGAGTTGCGCCCTTTGGTCCTTCAGCCTTTGCGCAGGGCTTTATCCAAGGTATACAAAAAAAGTTTCTATGAATTCACCCACAATTACACAACTCACCGTCCTCCTCATTATCATTCGCTTGGGCGTAGGGCCATGGTCAAGGCTGTATGGACTGCAGACCAGCAACTTGCGGATATTAGTAACGGATTTGATCTTTTATTGGGCGTCACACCAACCAATGCAAACAAGGCGTGGAATAAATTTGAACGCTCCAAATTCCAGAAAACTCCGGTACTGATTTATCGTCCGTTACCCATTGATCCTTTCCTGCTCAAGCGGCGCTTGTTCGACGTTCATATTGAACGTTTAGAGGACCCCGCCTTGATGCATCTTTTTTATGATAAACAAATGGAACTGGAACGAATGATCAATCTACTGGCTGAACGGGGAACTCGAAACTTCGTCTACACAAGCTTGCAACTATATGGCGTGGTGGACGATGAATTACTTTGTTCCGCTAAAGATGTCTTGGAACGTGTATTGCCGAAAAGAGCTGGCGGGGGAGACAGGCGTTTTCTTGATGCCGCAGCCTTCGCCGTCCAGGCTGAAGAGGAAATCAGTTATCTGCGTATGACACGTCCGGATATCAAAAGTCGTGTTGAAATTCGAGATGATATTACCGGCCTGATAGTGTCTCGTGGGAATTTGCTCATTGGCAACGAGGTCAAGATACCCGCCTCCCGAGTAGCCGCTGCGCTGTCCCATGAGGTTGGGACGCATATACTGACATATCTCAATGGTCAGGCTCAGAAGTTCAAGCACCTCTATATAGGTCTGCCGGGTTACGAGGAGCTTCAGGAGGGTCTGGCGGTGTTATCGGAATATCTGGTCGGGGGTCTTTCGGGGTCGCGCCTACGCCTTTTAGCGGCTCGTGTCATGGCGGTCAATTCACTTTTAGAGGGAGCTTCGTTTGTAGAAGTTTTCCGAGAATTGGAGGGTACTTATAATTTTCTCCGTCGTACCGCGTTTAATATAACTCTCCGGGTTTTTCGGGGTGGAGGGTTTACAAAGGATATGGTATATTTACGGGGGTTAATCAAACTGCTGGACTACCTCAAAAAAGGAGGAGATCTGGACATGCTGTTTGTCGGCAAATTTGCTCTGTCTCACGTAGGTTTGATTCAAGAGCTTCAATTGCGTCATGTGTTGGGACCGCCGCCATTACGCCCCAGTTATCTCAATGATCCAAAGGCAAGAGAGCGCCTGGGGAAGGTTCGGAGCGGAATTACTTTGTTGGAGATCATAAAGGAAGAATAATTTATGAATATTGGATTTTTCGTTAATAACGTTCATGCTGAGAAAGCAGTTTATACCACAGTCCGGCTAGCCATGACTGCCAGTAACAGAGGGCATCATGTGTGGTTTATCGGAGCCAGTGATTTTACCTACGACCCGGATGATACCATCCGCGCCTGGGCCAAGGTAGCTCCATCCAAAAAATACCGTGCCACCGATAAATATCTTGGCGCATTATTGGGGGAAAAAGGTCATTTAGAGCGCATTTCGGTAAATGATCTGGATATTCTCTTTTTGCGTAATAACCCGTCAGAGGAAAATGAATTCAGGACCTGGGCCAGAACAGCAGGTATTATTTTCGGGAGAATGGCTATGTGCGGTGGGGTCGTTGTTTTAAACGACCCTAATGGCCTGGCCAGCGCGTTAGACCGAATGTATCAGCAGCTTTTACCCGAAAGCATCCGTCCAAAAACTTTGATTTCCAGAAACAGGGGAAAAATTAAATCTTTTATTAAAAGCCTGGGAGGGCAAGGTGTGCTCAAAGGGCTGAAGGGTACGGGAGGTAAGTCGGTTTTCGTTGTTTCGACAAAAAATCAGAGTAACTTAAACCAGATGATTGAGGCCATTACCCGGACCGGTTATGTCGTTGCACAGGAATTTTTGCCAAATGCACAAACAGGGACAGTTAGAATGATTCTTATGAATGGCGAACCCTTGCGGCACAAGGGAAAGTTTGCCGCTTTTCAATGGATACGAAACCCTGACGAGTTGAGATCAAATATTCACGCCAGCGGAATAACCCGGGGAGTGAAAATCACTGATGATCATCTGCGCATTGCCGAAGCGGTACGCCCGCGCCTGGTCGAAGATGGAATGTTTCTGGCCGGGTTGGATATCGTGGATAACAAACTAATGGGACTTGATGTTTTCAGCCCTGGTGGGCTTGGTAATGCGCAGAAATATGAAAAAGTTAATTTTGATGAAGCCGTAATCATGGGATTGGAAAATAAGGTAGATTACATGAAGTACTACAAAAGACAATTCAATAACGCAGATATGGCTTCTCTCTAAAAATCAGGAGGTATAAATGAAAATCGCTTTTTTTGTCAATGATGTAATGACCGAACAAGCCGGATATTCAACCACTCGTTTAGCAATGGCCGCCACCAATCGCGGCCATCAATCGTGGTTAATTGGCGCGGATGATTTTGATTGTGATGTGGACAACAAAGTGCATGCCCTTGCCTATAGCGCTCCAAAGAAAAAATATTCGACCACTGCGTCTTATTTAGGAGATATCCAATCCAAGCGGGTGGTGAGAGAGAATATTGTAGTAGATGATTTGGACATTCTTATGTTGCGAAATGATCCCTCCACGGATACGGGTTATCGTTCCTGGGCCCAAACGGTCGGCATAACTTTTGGGCAAGTTGCTTTGCAAAAGGGGGTTGTTGTGGTCAATGATCCAAGAAGTCTTCAAATCGCGACCAACAAGATGTATTTTCAGATGTTCCCGGAAGAAGTCCGGCCAAAAACATTGATATCTCAAAATCAAAAAGATATCAAAGCGTTTATCAAGGATATGGGAGGCAACGCGGTTCTTAAACCTCTTCAGGGTTCGGGAGGAAGCGGGGTATTCCTGGTTAATATCGAGGATACGTCCAACTTAAATCAAATGATTGAATCCTTGACTCAGGACGGTTATATTATCGTACAAGAATATCTCCCCACCGCTGCCGAGGGTGATACACGTCTTTTTGTGATGAATGGGAAACCCTTGCGTTATAGGGGTAAGTATGCAGCGTTCCGGAGAGTACGCAGTGGGGATGACATGCGCAGCAATATCCATGCTGGCGGTAAATTGCGGCAGGCAGAGATCGGGCCGAGCCATTTAAGGCTGGCGGAAATTGTGCGACCTAAGCTCGTTCAAGATGGAATGTTCCTCGTGGGATTGGATATTGTCGGTGATAAGCTCATGGAAATTAATGTGTTCAGTCCTGGGGGTCTTGGTAGCGCGCAGAAATTTGAGAAAGTTGATTTTTCTCTGGCTGTTCTGGATGCGTTGGAACGAAAAACCGGTTATATGAATGAATACCATCGAAATTTTTCAAATAAGGAAATCGCATCATTGTAATACGATAATCAAGGTGGCAGTAAATGAACTTCCGTCATAACAGATTCAGAGTTTGCGTTGGTCTTTAAACCAAAAACTCTTACTTAGCGACTTATATAGCTAGCTGGGTCTGGTTAAATATAAAAAAATAATATCTGTTAATATAATGTTAATGATTTTAAGGATGAATTATGATACGATACCAGTCGTCTTAAATAAAAAATTTTCCAACTTTTAAAAATGTATGAATAAAAATCGATACAGAATTAAATTTCCGAAAAGTGAATGCCAGAGCGCGGATCAGGATGAATCCTTTTTTTATTTAATAGAGTCTAAAGAGGAAAGAAAGATTCGATTTCATGATTACGATACGATTTATAATTTCCCCGGATTATATGAGCAGATCTTTTATGATCGTCTCAAATGCTGCTCCCCTAAAAAAGTGGCTGAAATTCTTAACACCAGTCTGGCACAAACACATGAAAACTTCACAGAACTCAGGATCCTGGACTTAGGAGCAGGAAACGGGTTAATGGGTGCAGAACTGAAAAAATATGGTGTTTCAAGACTCGTAGGCGTTGACATTATTTCTGAAGCAAGACGGGCAACTGAGCGAGACAGGCCTGAAGTATATGATGCTTATGAGATTATAGATTTTTGTAATTTGAGTAATGAGGAAAAAGAGGATTTGTCTTCGTGGTCTTTCAACTGTTTGACAACAGTCGCTGCTTTAGGGTTTGGTGACATTCCACCTAAAGCATTTATGGTAGCATTTAATATCATCCAATCAGAAGGTTGGGTGGCATTTAATATAAAAGAAACATTTCTTAACGACAGTGATTCTAGCGGTTTCTCACGAATGATCCGAGATTTAATTTTTTCGAAGTATATGGATATATATCATTTAGAAAGATACCGTCATCGTGTTTCAGTAGAGGGAGAACCACTATTTTACTATGCTGTTGCTGGTAAAAAGCATTATGATGTTCCCAGTGATTTTTATGATAAATATTTTGATTAGCCCGGTTTTAGATTTGAGCACTATAATATTGCAGTGTTTCAAAACTGTTTGAAATTATACGTAAGATATTTAACGACTGCTTTCAGGTACACTGGCAAGTGTCTCGTCGAAACGTTTGGTTCGATGTTTTCAGTTCCTCAGAACTTTTCCACCCATGTCCGGACGCCCTGCATGATCATTTCAATTGACACGGTTCCCACAAAAAGTGCGGAGATTCGACCAGCAATCTCTATATATCTCTCTATGAGGAGCTCTCGGCGCGGGAGAACATAGTCATGTATCGCTTTGAATATCAGTATCAATACGATGGAGATGAATACAGCCAAGAGAATAGCCGCGCATGCGCTAACCGGATCCTGTCGCTTGCCAACAATGATACTGGCGCTAATTGTTCCTGGTCCGATGAGCACTGGCATGGCAATTGCCCCAGCCAGGTGTTCCGGCTTGCCTCTAAGTAACTTGATAGCCGTTGGTCCGTGGAACACAAACTGAAGCCCGATAAGAAGAAATATAACGCCTCCAAATATCTGAAACGATGCGAATTCTGCCTGTACAATATTGGAGAAAACGGTATCACCAAGGATGGCAAAGCCACAGAAGACAGAGCTGGCAATCAATCCCGCACGGACCAGAACGTAAGTAAATTGCCTCCGTTCCAGTCTCTGGATCACTCCCATAAGGTAAATGCTGACCAAGAACGGGTTAAGTAGGACAAGTAGTAAGGCTGAAGATCGGATAAAATCGTTCATGTCTGTTCACACCAAACAAGTAATTACCAGGTTTATT
>JANLHC010000287.1 GCA_024654465.1 Candidatus Scalindua sp. | reverse complement strand
TTTTCACGCATATAAATAATAATGATTAATCATTTAGAAATATGAAGTTAAAACCACAATGTTTTGGTATCTGTGTGATCTCGCTTTGCCTTGCTTTGTACTGCACTACAAGCTTTGGGCAATATTTTATGACATCATTTGACTTTCGTAACACTAGATGGGGAATGTCTAAGGCTGCTGTTAAAGCGAGTGAGATTTTGGAATTGATAGAGGAGCTAGAGCTTGATTCAAGCCTGAACAAACATTTAGGAACGAACGAGGCAATAACTTACATTGGCAAGATTAAGTCCAGGGAAGTTTTGATAATATACATGTTTCATGACAATCAACTTGTCAATGCATTGCAGTTCTTTACAGAACAGTACAAACATAAGGGTATTTTTATCGACGAATACAATAAAAACAAATTAGAATTAACGGGAAAATATGGTTTACCTATTGAGGATGGTAAATTGAGACTTGATGATACAGATAACGATAATCGTGCAAATACTTTAAATGCTGGCAATCTGAGTCTCTATTCTGTCTGGGAGAATCCAAATACCAAGATTGATTTGTTGTTAAACAAAAAAGCTAATGCTGATAAAATCATCCTTATGATTTCATATGTCAGTAAGGATTAACGGTTGTCCGATTTGTTTTTTACGTGATTTATTGTCCATTAGTGAAAAGTGGGTATATTAACTATTTTTTGATTCATGCATCCTAACATTCTATTGCATTCAACTTTATGCGGGAATGAAGCATATAATCTGAACTTATGGGTTTGTCTCAGTTGTTTTGTTTGTAATATCTTTTTCTAACCCGTTTAGCACATCCAGAAACATAAGCGTTGATGATGATTTGATAACGCTTCCTGACGACAAGACAAAAATGTGTTTTATTTCTACATAGTCCCCAAACTCTTCTAAGATATTTCTGAAATACGTGTCATATTCTTTAATATTCTTGAAGGCATAGATTATTATGTGTGTTATGTCAGTTTCCGGTATTGCATATGACCTGATAGCATTTATTGGTTTTAAAACCTTATCCAATTCATTATTTTTAAACTTCCTAAATACACTGGGTAATATCTTTACCATGGCAATTGCATGAATGTTTATACCTAGTTTCTCATAATCCAGGCCCAGCTCCTGAGTTCGTATGTACCCTTTCTCGAAGAGCTGTTTTCTTATTTTGCCGACACCCTGAGGTGTTATATCAAGTTTCTCAGATATATCCTGGTTTGTGGTTGACGGATCTTCAACCAGTAACTTGAGTACAAATGTTTCATTCTTTGTGAGTTTCATCATGTCACTGCGTCACCTTTGTATTTAAGGTTAAATATCTCCAGCCTTTGAAAGCGCATATCGTGTGGCGAGTGGGCCAAGGATTTCAAACACAACTGTTGTGGCGATGACGGTGTTAAATATGAGGACTCCCGCATCAGGAAAACTTACTTTTGCCAGCATGGCAAGACCAATGGCCACTCCAGCCTGTGGCATAAGGGCAAGTCCTAAATAACGTGTTGTTTTATTATCGGTTTGGACAATCACTCCGCCTACGTAGGCACCTCCAAATAAACCCAAAGCTCTGAATATAATATAAACAGTTCCGATAAGACCCAGAGTAGAAAGCTGCCATATCTCAAGGTTTGCGCCTGCAAGGACATAAAACATGACATAAAGCGGCCAGTCCGCATTACTCAGAGAATCAAAATATCTGAAGGCTGTTTTATCGATATTTACCAGAATTGCACCAAAAAACATGTTTGAGAGAAGAGGAGACAAATCAAAATAGATGGCGGTTCCTGTGTTTATTAGTATCGCTCCAAGTATGAAGGTCAGCATGGTTTCACTTCTCTTTAAATAGACCGAAGCATGAGAAATCAGAAAAGCAACGGTTGAACCAAGAATCAAAGAAAGCAAAATCTTGCCCACTGTCTTCAGGATAATAAAAAGCATAGCAAACTCCGAAAACTGACCAGCCTGAAATACATGCGCTACAGAAAGAGAGAGGGAAAATATTATTATACCCCAGGCATCGTCTATTGCCACAACTCCAAGCAGGATCTCCGTGAATTTTCCTTTTGCTTTATACTGTCTTATCACCATCATTGTAGTGGTGGGAGCGGTTGCGGGTGCTATTGCGCCAAGTAAGAGGGCGATGTAAAAAGGCTGGTGTGCCAGATAGTATATTCCTACAGTTACACATATCCATGCACCAATTGTTTCACCAATAGACATCGATAAAATTGCGCGTCCTATGCTTTTAAAGTTTTCAAGGGAAAAGTTTTTTCCAATGTGAAATGCGATAAAGCCGAGAACTATATTAGAAAGAAGTTCAGATGTTGCCAAAAGCCCCTCTCCAGTTATATTAAGGGCATAAGGGCCTAGAAGTATTCCTAAGAGTATGTATGAAGTTATAGCCGGGATTTTAAAATAATTAACAATCTTTTCAGCAATAATTGCTCCAACCAGTATGATTCCAAGGCAGAGGATTATATTCATACAATAATATTCCTTTCCTTAAAGAGCGCAATTATTATGTCAAAGATTGTAATAAAACCTACCAGTACATCATCCTTTGTAACTGGCATTCTTTCAATTTCATAAAGCTTCATTAGTTTTCTTGCTTCAGCAATTGTTTTGTCCTCTGCAATCGAAATCACGTCAGTATTCATTATGTCTGATACTGTAACGGTAGTTCCCAAGTCTTTTGGAAGATCCACCTCCAGAATATTCTCTTCATCCAAGTTGTATAAGTGTGTCGATCTAAGCAACTTATCAAGCACAGGGTTATGTGGAAGAAAGACCTTCATAATATCCTCTGAACTAACAATTCCAAGTATGTGATTCATTTC
>JANLHC010000051.1 GCA_024654465.1 Candidatus Scalindua sp. | reverse complement strand
ACTTATGACTATGATATAGATAAATTTACGCCAACAAATTGATATCTGTTATGATAAATCATACACTTTTGCAGTAGCATGAAAATCAACAAAAATTTTATTTAAAAAAATTACATAATAATGAAAAACAAGTACAACATTACAGTAAATGGCATCGTATTCGGTGAAAATAACCCATTAGTTTTAATCGCCGGGCCTTGCGTAATCGAAACGGAAAAGGATTGTTGCCTGATTGCTGAAAAAATTAGGGATATTGCCATCAAAGCAGATATTCCGTTTATTTTCAAGGCGTCGTATGATAAGGCAAATCGTTCATCTATCAAGTCTTATAGAGGACCAGGTGCCAAGAAGGGTATTAAGATTTTATCAAAGATTAAGAAAGAAATTGGTGTGCCAGTACTTTCGGATGTTCATTGTTGTAATGAGATTGATATTGTGCAGGATGTGTTGGATGTAATCCAAATACCAGCATTTCTCTGCAGACAGACAGATCTTCTTTTACATGCAGCGAAAACAGGAAAGCCGATAAACATTAAAAAGGGGCAATTTCTGTCGCCCTGGGATGTTAAAAATATAGCAGAAAAGGTACTTTCAACAGGCAACAAAAACATAATATTTACTGAGAGAGGTACAATGTTTGGATATAATAACCTTGTTGCTGATATGCGTTCTATTGTCATTATGAAGAAGATGGGCTTTCCGGTAGTTTTTGACGCTACGCATAGTGTTCAATTACCTGGTGGAATGGGTTCTACCTCCGGTGGACAGAGAGAAATGATTGAACCGTTGACAAACGCTGCGGTTTCAGTAGGTTGCGACGGGTTATTTATAGAAACACATGAAACGCCTGAAAAAGCTTTGTCCGATTCCGCTACAATGTTGCCATTAAAACAACTGCTTCCTCTTATAAAAAAAGCGACAAGAATACGAGCAGCATTGTCGTCAGAATAGACACTAATTTTATGAATTTGCACTAAATCAACTTTCATTTAATGTTAGGCGCTTAGGGTGTATGTTGTCAGCTTGTTGTTGTGTAGAAATAATTTATAACTGACGTAAGGTGAAATATAGGAGATTTAATTTATGAAAATAAACCCAAATTATATTATAGATGAACATAATCATAGAATTGCGGTTCAACTTGATATTAAAACTTTTGAAAAAATTGAAGAAATATTTGAAAATTATGCTCTTTACCATTTAATGCGGGAAGAAGATAATGATGAAACATTAGATTTAGAATCAGCCAAAGAGTATTATAAAACGCTAGAAAAACACAAATGAAAGTTCATTACCGCAAAAAGTTTTTGAAACAATTATCTAAAATTCCATTTAATTTCAGATCAAAAATAGAAGAATTTGTCTTTAAGAAATTACCACTATTATCATCTATTTCAGAAAGTGGCAAATTAGAGAAGCTCACTGGTTACAAGAATTTCTATAAAGTTCGCTTTGGTGATTACCGTCTTGGAATAGAATCAAAAAATAAAGATGGAAGTTTAGTCATACGAACTGTAATGCATAGAAGGGACATATATAAGTTTTTTCCATAAAGAAGAAATTGTCTCAAAATTCAACTTAAACTGGAGGAGCGTATGTTTTAACTGTTCAATTACGGACGCAATTCTAAATATTATGCAAAAGGGTGATTCATTAACTGATTTAATCGATATAGTAAAGAATTTAGGCGAGATCTATCGAGATGAGAATTTAAGGGTTGATATTGATTTCGATCCAAACGACGGTATGACTATGGTTAAATATGAAGACACAAAAGACGTGAAAAAGACTATATTTATTAATTCAAATAACAAAACAATAAGCGGTATCGATACAACAAAATTCTGGTTGCCCGATTATTCAAATATACAAAAGGCAAATAAGAGGGTTATTCGTTTATTAGAGGACAGAGGTTATACGGTATCAAACCTGACGTACAGGAAGACGTCACACTGAGCGGAGTCGAAGTGTTATCAACATTGAAATTCCTATACACCAAGCTAAGTGAAGATCAAACCTGAAGGTTTGAGTTACATTGATTCTGAACTTTAAGATAAGGCATCCCTGATCTTTTCCGGTATTGCCATTGGTTTTTTATTAATTCCAAGGCATGCAAGGATGGTTGAGCCTTCCGCAATCAGACATTCTTCATTAATTCGCCTGATCTCATAACGAAATTCAATTCTTGCGTGTTTCATCATAGATAAACACGTTTTAATGACCAGGAGGTCATCGAACATGGCAGGGGTCTTATATTTACAATGAGCTTCCGCTACTGCCAGGAAGATATTTCCCTTTTCAATTTCAGCATACGAGATCCCCATATCGCGCAAGAACTCTATCCTACCCATTTCAAAATAAACAAAGTAGTTTGAGTAATATACTATCCCCATCTGATCGGTTTCCTGGTATCTTACTCTGACGTTTATTTCACTGCACTTCATAGTTGATTGTCTGGAATATTAAATAAATAAATTAAGCTGCCTCCGGCAGCGACTTTTCGCCACTAAGGCACCAAGCCACAAAGAAAAACTTAGTGTCTTTGTGGCAACTTTGAAATTCCTAAACATCAAGTTAGGTCGCTATCACGACAAAGAACTATCCTTCGACTCCGCTCAGAAGATACGTCACACTGAGCGGAGTCGAAGTGTTATCAACATTGAATTTCCTATACATAAATTTAACTGCAAAAGAAACAAACATATATTGAAAAATCCCCCTGTTTCTTATTTATTAAATAAGAGATTAAGGGGGATTTATAAAGTTTTTTTAAAAACCACTAATTTGTTTATCGCCTTGCTGCCTTGAGGAATGAATCACTGTAAATTTGCTTATTCAGAAGCATTTCTGCGCAGATTGCGGCATCCATGAGTTCGGTATCAAGCACATCCATGAGAGCAGTGTCCATACCCGCAGCAATTGCCATCGTTAAGAATGTTCTGCTTATTAAAGATTTTTCCTTTGTTCCCTGCGACAAATTGCTTAAACCAACAGTTATGTGCGGAGGGGGGTCAGAGATAAGTTTAATTTGGTTAAACACCTCCAACATATAGGCAGGTTGCTTTTGGTCAACACTTATCGTGAACAGAATAGGATCAATAAAGATTTTGTCCATATCCATATCGTGTTCCATCGCTTTTCCGGCAATCTCAGCTGCTATCTCAATACGAGTGTCAATATTTTGTGGTATACCTTCCTTGTTCATAGTAAGGCAAATCAACGCGGCATTATGTTTTTTTGCAAGCGGCATGTATGTGTCAAGTACTTCCGGATCACCTTGGGCGGAATTAATCATAACATCGTTTTTGACTACCTCTAGTCCTGCTTTAATAACACTCAATTTCTGGCTATCAATTGCAATAGGTGTTTTCACTGCTTCCTGCGTTGCCTCTACCAGCCATCTCATTGCATCCTCTTGATCAGCAGCAGCAGTTCCAACATTAATGTCCAGATATGTAGCGCCTGCTTCAGTCTGTTTTTTTGCTAATTCATGTATTACAGAGGGATCTCTTTCTTTAATAGCCTTCTTTACATCCAGAAACATTCCATTAATTCTTTCAGCCAGGGTAATCATTTTCTTCTCCTTCTATGTAAGATTTTCTATATGTTTTTTCACAATTGAAACTGCTTCAGGGTGGTTCATCCTGATTATGTCTACACCGGACTGCATTAAAGTAGTAGCGGTAATTGCTTCCCACATTTTCCCTCTATCAGCAAAAGATCCCCATTGAGGAACCTCGTCGTCACGGGCCTTTGATTCCTTTGAACGCCACGCTTCGTGACCAACATCACAGATGATAGGAAAGGACATTTGGCGGTCTCCTGACAGCGCTGCTATCCTAGCTCTTTCATGGATTGAGTAGCAGTATTCAATGCCGTAACCAAGGGCACCGGTTGTTTGGAACATTACAATCCTGTCGGTGGGGAATCCCAGGTCGGCCACCAGGATGTTGATTTGTTTTCCAATGTTTATGTCAACAGGAGCTTGTGTTATCAGGTTGTGTCCGTCTGCAAGACATACTGCGGTAATTGTTTTGTAATTATCCTGTGTAACGCTGCCAATGAGACATCTTTCTCCCTTAGTGGCCTCACTAACCTTTGGCAAGATTTCATTGTCCCTTTCATCATTTTCACAACCCCATATAATAAGAGGTATATCAACAGCTTCCAGGATAGATTTAACTGTGCTTACTGTCTCGCTGGCACTAATATTTTTCTTGTCAGGGTGAATACCATCAAGTTTCAAACAGATTAAGTCAGCACCAAATTCTACACATTTTTTAGCCCAGTTTGCAGGGTTGTCAACAACATCAGCATAATGCTTCATAAGTGGTTCAGGCCACTCTTCCGGTGGGATATCATACACATCCATTGCGATCGCCGGCTTATGACCCGGACTTCCGTCAAAATCCATAAACGGAATACAGTTTGAGCCGCCTACGGTTATGGATTTACCCCTGGTCCCACCTTCATCTTTAGTCGCTCCGATAATAACTTCTTTTACGGTTCCTGGACACTTATCTACTATATTTGCAATTTCCATTTTTTATCTCCAAACTAAAAGGTAATCATTTATCCGTTGTGACGGTTACTAATTCATTCATTAAATTCTTAATTTTGATATAAACATTGTTTTCTGTACTTATTTCCAACAATGATTCACCGGAGGTAATATGATCATATATTTCGTCATCAAATGGTAATTCTGCTGATACTTCAATTCCGGATTTGTAAATTTCAGCTTTAACTTTTTCACTTACACCCTTTGCAGGCACTTTACACATAACGTATATATATTTTTTAATTTTAATAGGCAGGCTTTCAATCAATTCGGTAATTCTGTTCGCGGTATGTACGCCGATAATTGTAGACTCAAATGCAATTATAAGCAAATCAACATCATTTGTTGTTCTACGTGATAGATGCTCCATTCCAGCTTCGGTATCAATTACAATGTAAGGGTAGCTCTGTTCCGCCTTATCAAGATATCTGCGAAGTAGATTATTGGCATAGCAGTAACATTTTGGACCTTCAGGCCTTCCCATCGTCAGTAGATCAAATTTGTCCTCCTCAACAATACTTTCTTCAATACGGTATTCAATGTATCGATCCTTTGACATTGATGCAGGGATATCAACCCTCTTTTCAACTACGTCGTCACGTATGTCCGCGATTGTGCTCTTTACCTCAATACCCAGTGATAATCCAAGTGTTGAGTTAGGATCCGCATCGACAGCGAGAACAGCTTTACCAAGTTCCTCAGTAATATAGCGTATTATTAGAGTCGCTGTGGTTGATTTACCGGTACCACCTTTCCCCGCCATAGCAATTGTATATGACATTTAATTTGTTCCTGAAAATTTTTTGTTTAGTGATGATAGCTCTTCCAGTACAGAAGGAAATTCGTCGAGATTAGTATGTGGCAGAAAATTGGCAGACATAAACTCTTCCATATACTTCTGGTTTCCCATAAGATCAAAATATGTCATCTGCGAGGCAATACTTTGTACCGTTTCAAACGCTTCCTCTGACAACAACGCCATCTTCGCACCAGTTAAAGAGGTATTACCAACAAATTTTATACGTGATGACGGCATATCAGGCAACATTCCAATAGTTATTGCATTCCTGACGTTAAGATAATTTCCAAAACCACCGGCAAGATAGACGCAATGTACATCGTTGATACCTAATCCCATTGACTCTATCAGGAGTGAAACTGCGGCATAGATTGCACCCTTTGAACGGATGAGGTTTGCTATATCAGCCTGTGTTATCACAATTTCGTTATCGATACCGGTATCTTCCTTATTGATTAAAACAAATTCAAATTCATCATCTTTTTTTCTTAATCTGTCTGTTTTTATTCCTTTTTGGAAATTTCCAGACCTGTCAATGATTCCACTTCGTAACATTTCAGCAATACAGTCCAGCAAACCAGAACCGCATATTCCCCTCGGAGGAATATCTCCAATGGCAGAGTAGCTTACTTCAAACTCTTTTGTGATATGTATTATTTCAATAGCTCCCTTTGCAGCCCTCATTCCATGTTTGATACCGCTTCCTTCAAAGGCAGGTCCCGCTGATGCAGAACAGCATACCATCCACTCTTTATTACCCAGTACAACTTCACCATTAGTTCCGATATCAATCAAGAGAGTTGGCATCTCCTCCTTGTCCAGCCTTATAGCAGTGGCTCCTGAAGTTATATCTGCACCAACATAAGCAGACACACTTGGAAGGGTGTAAAGGAGTCCTCGGCTATTAATGTTAATTCCTATCTGAATAGCTCGTATAGGGGGGATAAAGTTGGCAGTAGGAATATATGGTTCTTTCCTGATCCGTTCCGGATCAAGACCTAACAAGAAGTGGTGCATTGTAGTATTACCCGCACTTACGATAGCCGTTATATCATCAAGTATAATACTGTTTCTCTTAACTAATGTTGAAATAAGGTTATTTATATCTGTTACAATAGATCGTTGCATTTTGTCAAGCGCCTCATTCTGAATTGCATATATTATCCTCTGAATGTAGTCCTCTCCAAATTTCATCTGCGTATTATAGACAGCTTCTGAGTCAACAACTTTAGAGGTTTCCATTTCAAGTAGACATGCGACTACAGTCGTTGTTCCCACATCAATTGCAACACCATAGTTGGTGTTACTGGTATCACCTGGCTGCACGTCAATAATCTCCAGTATTTTCCCACGATGTCCAAGTGTAACGGTTACTGTCCAGTCCTCTTGTCTCAGCACTTCCGGGAGTTTTTTCAGTATACGATAACCGGTTTGCATAACATTCAGTTCTACGCCCTGTTTCATCATAATGGCCTGATAAAGTCGTTCGTGGTCAGCAACATTGTCGTCCATTGTAGGTGGTTCAAGTTTGAGACATATCTTTTTAACCAGTGCATCATGTTTGAAGTTAGCCTGATCAAGCGTTGCCTTCCACGTCATAGAATGTTGTTCATTCTGGTCTAAAAGAATTTTTTTCCCTTCCAGCCTGGTTTCGTGGGGGATCAAGATCTGTAGATCACTTATAATTCCTGCTTCACAAGCAATGATATAATCCTTATCCACTTCTTCATCGCTCAACAGCTTTGTAGTTGGGGCGTCTACGGTACCGCTGGAAAGGATAACTTTACACTTCCCGCATATACCATCACCTCCACAGATACTGTTAATGTAGATATTTGCATTGTGAGCAGCATCAAGAACAGTGCTGCCCTCATTGACCTCTACAATTTTATCATTGGGCAGGAAATGTATTTTATATGTATTACTATTTTCTGACATGGTTCTTTTAAAGTAGAAATTAAGGCATGATAGTAAAAATTCTTAGCCCGGATAAGTCTGGCTAATGCAGTTAGTTATTAATATAGTATGTTGACGCATATTTAATTAGTGTCCGAACATATCGTCTAATTGCGTAATGTCAAAGAGAATAATTCTTCCTTTCCTGAAACACAAATTATATTGAAACAGAATTATATTTAATTCCAAGTGTTCTTAAGGAACGTTGGTAATCCTGAGGCTTCTTTAGGGCCAACCAGTGTTTCCCATTTCGTTTTTTCCTGGATCTTTGCCGATAATATGGCAACAAGGCCGGGAATTATGATCTTCCTGTGCTTCACCTTTTCCTCTATCTTTGTATCAGCCATGGCCTTTGCAATTACATCCTCATTGAGCTTATCGCCTGAATATGCGGTAAGTACGGATGTCCCATCTGTTCCAACTGCAAGTATGTAAGCCGGAACACGGCTGGCTTCCACTTCCCCCTCAACTGTGTAATATGTTAGAGAGAAGTTAGTGGTAAAGAGAACAGGTGAATTCTCATTAACCTGGCCAACTTCGTAAAGTTTTGGCTCCACCTGTACCGGTTTTTGCGGGTCGGTAAAAATGTTCTGCCGTATTGTTAATAATGGCATAATCTGCCACGGTTCACAGGCATTAACTACTACTATTCCCGCATATTTTGCGATGAAAATTCCTGCGCTGACTACTTCTTGAGCAGGTTCGCAATCCGGCATATATGTTAAGGCTGGATAACCTAACTGGCGAAAGGCTTTTTTTAACGCAGCTCTTCTTATTTTTGTAAGACCCTGTAAAATCTCTTTTGTGCTTTCAGAAACCAGGTTTAAGACGATATCTGCAACTCCGACTCCCTTAACCTTTTCTGAAAGGTCTGCCAGCTCCTCCAGGGTAGAAGCACTTATTGTCATCGGACAACTCTTATCTTTCGCAATACTTGCCATGGCCTCCCAGTTTTCGGTATTTGCACCGTATATTAATGGTCTCTTATCTGAACAGATCTCTACAGCAGCTTTCATATTATCTGCTGATTTGCTTTCCAGGATAAGAGACAAGTGCGTATTTTCACTGACCTGCTTAGCCCTGTCTGCAAACTTAGACGCATCACCACTTTTATTCAGCAGCGCAATTAGATCAACCTCTATCTCAGTTCCCACACGGGTAAACTTAAGGTTATTTATTTTGTTCAATCTTTCATTAAATGCGTCATCATCCAGGTCATCACTCAAGGTTATGGCAACTCCGGTCGGATTATAGAATTTTTCGTCATGTCTGAAAAGGACGTTTTCTTCACCAATTTTTACCTGTTTGTCACCGACGCCCACTGATACCAGCTTAATGGGTGGGGCCGAAGCTTCACCAAGAATGCTTTTTGCTTCATCACTTACGTCAGGGCAATCTTTCAATTCAGCTTTCTTTTGTGCCAACTGCATAGCGAATGCTAAACATGTTGCTCTTCCACATTTTTTACAGTTTGTTTTTGGGAGAAGTTTAAAAATTTCAAGTCCTGTCAGTGCCATATGTCCTATCCTTTATGATATTGTAAAAAATTTTATAAATCGCCTTTGTTTTTGATTATCTTACTGATCAATCCGTAACTAACCGCTTCATCAGCAGACATCCAGTAGTTTCTTTTTGTGTCATTTTCAACCTTTTCAAACTTCTGGTTCGTTTCTTCGGCTATCATTTTGTTGATTTTTTCACGACATTTTAATATTTCACTTGCCTCTATTTGAATGTCAGATGCCGTACCATGAACTCCGGTGGATGGCTGGTGAATAAGTATTCTGGAATTTGGCAGGCTTACTCTATTTTCCTTATCCGTGCCAAGAAGGATTAATGCGGCAGCACTGGCAACAACACCAGCGCAGATATTTATGATCTTCGGTTTAACAAATTTCATCATATCGTATATTGCAAATCCAGCGTCCGCGTCACCTCCTGGAGAATTAATAAATACTTTGATCTCTTTCTCCGGATCATCCTGCTCCAACAATAGAAGCTGTGCTATTACACTCTGAGCCATTTTTTTATTAACTTCGTCCGTAATCATCACTATCCGGCTCTTTAAAAGCTTTTCACCTAACGAATCCGGCTTCTTATCATCTTTTTCTTCTTTTTCTCGTAAGTTTATATTGTTCATAATTTTTGCAATTTCTTTCTTTTTAAAACATAGGATCCATTTTAAGGACAGGGTGGTCGACCTTTTGCAGATGTTCCAACACTTCCTCTTCTGTTTGAGCTATTGTTTCGTCTGCAATCTTATTAATAAAATCTTCCAAGCCAGCCTTCTCTGCCGCCTCGGTGATTGCGTCTGCAATCTCGTCTTTAAGATGCTTTGGCATCCAGACCATCCTTGCAAGGCCTCCGTCTCCGGATATAAATTTGCTGCTGCCCATGTAAAATTTGCTATGACCTACAAAGCCGGGTGTTTGTATGCCGCCTCCTACAGTTCCCGCAAGAGTTGAAAATTTCATTCCACATGGAGTCATACCGGTGAAGTCTCTGTCAACCGTCATTATCCCATTCGTCATTGGCAGCATTGCAGATATACATTCAAAGCAGCCGCAGCTTGTCATCGGATTAGTAACCATGCTGTACATGCTTACCTGATCAAACTCTTTGTTGGAAGCCTGATGAAGAAATGCATTTGTCCCTTCCCAAAGTCCCAGTTTTTCATCAATTATTTTACCTTTTTCAATAGGTTGATTCGGTCCGGTTGGTGTAATTTCAAAACCCGCTTTTCCGTCAAGCCAGCTCACAGCGCCACATAATCCGGAACGCTCAGGAGATATTATACAGACGTGGCTCGGCGCAAAACTTTGGCACAATGTGCAACTGTAAAATTGATTTACTGAGGCGTCTGTCATTCCCAGGGCTCTCTCATCACGTTCTGTAAAAGAAGCCTTTACTTCATCTAATTTCTTCTCAACATCCTCTTTATTTGTGAACAATGTGACTTGAACTTTATCTAAAAGAGCGCCGTATTCTTCGTGGTACTTAGAATGTATTATATTTCCTAAGTGTTTAAGCCTAAATCCTTTATTGTACGCATCCTTGCTGATCCTGTGCCTGATTATATCTCGCTGCCCCATATGGAAAAACCCTTGTGCTTCACCAAGGAAGTGATGTGTTCTTCGCTCAAAGATAGGTTCGAAATCAGCTTGCATCTTACGGCCTGACACTTCTACGTATACTCCTAATGGTTTCCCCGCACCAATTTCCATTTCATCCATATCAGGACCAACAACT
>JANLHC010000238.1 GCA_024654465.1 Candidatus Scalindua sp. | reverse complement strand
GATGGAGCATTGTCTATCCTCTTTAATTATATTAAAAATGTAATAGGGTTGTTTTTTTGGATAATATAGGCATGAAAACCAGAGAGAAAATCATAATATATGATACAACATTGCGTGACGGCAGCCAGACGGAAGGTATCTCGTTTTCTCTGCAGGATAAAATCGGGATAGCGCTTAAACTTGATGATCTTGGCGTAGATTACATTGAGGGTGGTTATCCGTTATCTAATCCCAAAGATAAGGATTTTTTCAAAGAGATCAGAAAGAATTCATTAAAGAATGCTAAAGTTGCGGCATTTGGCAGTACAAAGCGGGCGAATAAAAAGGCATCGGAAGATCCCGGAATAAAGGCACTGCTTTCAACAGAGATGACTGTCGTAACAATCGTAGCTAAAAGCTGGGACTTCCATGTAACCGATGTCCTCAAAGTTTCATTGGATGAAAATCTGAAAATGGTATCTGAAACAGTCGAATATTTGAAGTCAAAAGGAAGAGAGGTTATTCTCGATGCAGAGCATTTTTTTGACGGCTATAAGAATAACTCAAGATATGCATTAAAAGTTCTGAAAGTAGCACAGGACTCAGGCGCCGATACAATTGTCCTTTGCGAAACTAACGGAGGCTGCTTGCCGCACGAAGTAGAGAAGATTACCGGCAGCGTAGTAAGCAGGATAAATGCCCTTTTGGGTACACACACACACAACGACGGTGAACTGGCAGTCGCCAACACCATTGCCGCCGTTAACGTCGGTGTCAGACATGTCCAGGGAACAATAAACGGACTTGGAGAGAGATGCGGCAATGCGAATCTCTGTTCGGTAATACCGAATCTGGTATTGAAGAATAAATTCGGGTGTCTTGGTAATTCAGACCTCAGAAAACTTACGGAGATATCAAGGTATGTCAACGAGGTGGCAAACTTTGCTCCCATGCCAAATCAACCTTTTGTTGGTTCAAGCGCCTTTGCGCACAAGGGAGGTCTGCACGTAAACGCAATACAAAAGAATAAGAAAACCTATGAGCATATAGAGCCGGAAACCGTTGGAAATGAAAGTAGAATATTAATTTCAGAGCTGTCCGGAAGCTCAAATATTCTCAAAAAGGTTGAAAAATATAAAATTGCACACGATCAGAAAACAATGCGAAAGATCCTTAACACAGTCCAGGACATGGAGAATGAGGGGTATCATTTTGAGTCGGCTGAAGGTTCCTTCGATCTTCTGGTTAAGAAAATATTAGGTAAACACAAAGGATTTTTTGATCTTGAAGATTTCAGGGTAGTTGTAGAAAAAGGTAAAGATGGGAAATCAATTACCCGTGCAACCCTTAAAATAAAGGTTAATGGTGTAGAGGAGCTGACGGCTAGCGATGGGGATGGTCCGGTAAATGCCCTGGACGGAGCACTACGGAAAGCCCTTGAGAAATTCTATCCATCTCTTGCGGATATGCATCTTATCGATTTTAAGGTACGTGTTATCAACCCTAAAGAAGCATCTGCCGCAAAGGTAAGGGTCATAATCGAATCTCATGATCACAAAGATACCTGGGGCACTGTCGGAGTATCGGGGAACCTGATCGAAGCAAGCTGGCAGGCTCTGGTTGAAAGTATTGAATATAAACTTTTAAAGGATGAAGATGGAGACTGATTTACCAACAAAATACAATCCGAAGGAGATCGAGAACAAATGGTATAGCTTCTGGGAAGAAGGCAATTTCTTTCATTGTGAACCGGATCCTGCCAAAAAACCCTACACTATAGTAATTCCTCCTCCAAATGTTACCGGTGTTTTGCATATGGGGCATGCGCTCAATAATATATTGCAGGATATACTGATAAGATGGAGAAGGATGCAGGGGTACAACACACTGTGGATGCCGGGGACAGATCACGCGGGCATAGCAACGCAAAATGTCGTTGAAAGGAAATTAACGAAAAAAGGTACAAACCGGCATGATCTTGGACGGGAAAAGTTTATCGAAGAAGTGTGGAAATGGAAAAAAGAGTACGGTTCAGAAATACTTAATCAGCTTAGAAAACTGGGCTCTTCGTGTGATTGGGAAAGAGAAAGATTCACGATGGACGAAGGTTTGTCAAAAGCCGTTAAAGAGGCGTTTGTTAAACTGTATGAAAAAGGATTTATTTATAAAGGAAAATACATTGTTAACTGGTGCCCAAGGTGTCTTACCGCAATTTCAGATGATGAAGTAGAACATGAAGACCATGAAGGGCATCTCTGGCATATAAGATATCCCTTCCGGGATGCACCACACTTGTTTGTTACTATTGCGACAACTCGTCCTGAAACTATGCTGGGCGATGTTGCTGTTGCGGTAAATCCGGAGGATGAAAGATATAAGGATATGATAGGCGAGATGCTCGTTCTTCCAGTGGTAGGACGCGAAATACCCATAATTGCGGATGAAGCGGTAGATCCCAAATTTGGTACTGGTGCAGTAAAGGTTACTCCCGCACATGATCCAACCGATTTCGAGATCGGCAAGAGGCATAATCTGGACCACGTTATAATTATGAATGAAGACGGAACTATAAGAGGAGATGCGGAAAATTATATAGGTATGGATAGGTATGAATGTCGGGAGGCGTTGGTTGAGGAGCTCAAAGAAGAAAAGAATATAGTAAAGGTTCAGTCACATTCTCACTCAGTAGGGCACTGTTATCGTTGCAGAACTGTTATAGAGCCCTACCTTTCTGAACAGTGGTTTGTCAAGATGAAGCCTTTGGCAGAAGCGGCTATTGAAGCACAAAAGAATGGAAATGTTACTTTCTATCCTGAAAGATGGACTAAGGTCTATTTGAGCTGGCTTGAAAATGTAAGGGATTGGTGTATCTCAAGACAGATATGGTGGGGACACAGGATTCCGGCCTGGCAATGTGGAAATTGTGATGAGATAAATATTGCTCGTGAAGCCCCGGAGAAATGTTCAAAATGTGGTCACGATACGTTGATTGAAGAGACAGATGTTCTGGATACATGGTTTAGTTCTGCACTATGGCCTTTTTCTACAATGGGATGGCCTGAAGAGACTGAGGAATTAAAATACTATTACCCTACGTCTACACTCGTTACTGACCGTGGTATTATATATTTCTGGGTGGCAAGGATGGTGATGATGGGCCTGGAATTCAGGAATGAAGTCCCATTTTCAAATGTGTATGTGCATGGTACTATCCTTGATGATTTGGGTAGGAAAATGAGCAAGTCTCTGGGTAATGGGATTGACCCTCTGTTAATGATTGACCGGTACGGAGCTGATGCAGTAAGAACATCAATAATAATGCTGACTGTGGAGGGGCAGGACGTAAAACTCAATGAAAACAGGTTTGAAATGGGCAGGAATTTCATTAATAAGGTATGGAATGCCGCCAGATTTGCGATGATGAATCTGGACTCTAATGGATCATCAGATATACAAATTACAGCGGATGACTACTGTTTTGAAGACGTTTGGATAATCAGCCGCCTTAATTCAGTTACAGAAGCGTGTACGAGCGCCCTGGAGAAGTACAGGTTTAATGAGGCCATAAGAACACTTTATGAATTTATCTGGAATGACTTTTGTGATTGGTACCTGGAGATAATTAAGCCGAGACTTTACAATACGGATAAGAAGGAAAGCAGGATGGTGGCACAAAAGGCGTTAGTATATGTGCTCAATAATACGCTTCATTTGCTGCACCCTTTTGCTCCGTTCATGACTGAAGAAATATGGCAACACTTAAAAAGTATGGTTGCGCAAAACAGTGCGATTACGGTTGACTCAATGAAAAATGAAAGCTTGATGATTTGTCCATGGCCTGAAAAAGATGCTGCAAATATTGATAAAAAGGTAATAGAAACAATGCCATTGCTTCAAGACCTGGTCAGAGCGGTACGAAATATCAGAAGTAATATGAATATACCGAACAAAACACCACTGAACGCCATTATTTCAGTCCACGACAATGAAACTAAGACGAGACTTGATAGCCACCACAGCTTCATTGTTCAAATGGCAAATCTTGATGGTGTAGAAATAGGTGTTGAACTGGAAAAACCGGAATCATCTGCAAGCGAGGTAGTAAACGATATACAGATTTTTGTTCCATTAAAGGGACTTATAGACAAGGGCGCAGAGAAAGAAAAACAGCAAGAACATTTAAACAAAACTAACTCACATCTGGAAATTGTACAAAAAAAACTCCTTAACGAGAACTTTGTTAAGAATGCCCCCGCACAAATTGTTAGCGCGGAAAGAGATAAAGAGGCAGAACTTTTAGCACAAATTATTAAGATAAAGGATATCTTAGAAGATTTAGAAAAAGACGATTAAATTAGATTTTTTGATCCAATCAGAAGATTACAATATCATCTAGGCGGAGATTTACTTTTGGAGAAAATGTTAATGTTAAGATTTTTGAATAAGTACCTGATACTGTGTTGGCTATTTGTTGCGGCCACATCATTTGCTGAGACAGCACCATCTAAAGCAGAATTGTATAATGAATGCCCAACATGTGGAACAAAATATTCATATGATATTAAGTTTTGTGGAAAGGATGGGGGCAAATTAGTAGAAACGCAGCAAAGTTCGATGTGTCCCAAATGCAACCAAAAAGGTGTTCCCGGAGAAATATTCTGCAGAACAGACGGAGAAAAGCTTGTAACTGTTGAAGAGGCAGAAGTAAACGAACAAAAGCTATTGGAAGACAGGCAGAAGGCATTAGAACATTTCAGAGAAGGCAATACATTTCTGGACAGTGAAGATTATGGTAAAGCACTGGAGGAATACAAAAAGGCAATTGAACTATATGAGAATATACCGAGGCTCCAATACAATATAGGTTTGCTTTACGGAAAGATCGGAAAGCATAAAGACGCAATCAAACATCTTAGGAATTATTGTCAATTGTCACCGAATGCAGAGGATGTAGACGGGATAATAACCAAGATTGCTATATTACAGGGTATTTTAGATAAAAAAAACAGACTGATAAAAAAATATGAAAAACGAGATAAAGTTATGACCAAGGCGTTGCCTGGGATCAAAGAAAGGTGTGATATGGTTTTCGTGCCTGCAGGCGAGTTTATGATGGGAATTGATGACATGAAAAGAGAGCAACGCCCAAGTCACAAAGTTCATGTTGACGCATTTTATATTGATAAATGTGAAGTGACAAATGCCCAGTACTATGAGTTTCTTGATTATATAAACAAAACAAAAGATCATAGTAAATGCAGGGAGGATGAACCGATAAATAAGGACCATAGGCCTCATAATTGGGAACAGGATTACTATAATCATCCGGAATTCCCTGTTGTACGAGTAGACTGGTATGACGCTTCTGCTTATGCAGCATGGGTTGGAAAGAGATTGCCAACAGAAGCAGAGTGGGAAAAGGCTGCCAGAGGAACAGATGAAAGAAAATGGCCCTGGGGTGGTGAGTGGGATCCTTCAAAATATAATTTTGGAGATCCTGTACCAGTAGGTTCACATGAAGAAGGTAAAAGCCCATATGGATGCTATGACATGGCTGGCAGTGTTGCAGAGTGGTGTGCTGATTGGGCGAATATGAATTATTATGAAAAAAGTCCCAAGAGAAATCCTAAAGGGCCTGAAAAAGGTGATAAGAAAATTATTAGAGGTGGTTCAAGATTTATCCCTGACGGCCTTTCACTGCGATCTACAGCGCGAAAGGCAATGCGTCCAGACATAGGCAATATAAGTGTGGGGTTTCGTTGCGTAAAATAGATTTAAGAATCGGTGTAAGTCAGTAAATTAAAAACTGCTCAAGTTGATACTCCGTAACAATACTGTTTTTATTGAAAAAGATCTGTAAGTTATACAAATGCAATAATAACCTAACCGCTTTTATAATAACAGGATAAGGTGCTTAATTGTGTTTCCGTGTTTTTTTAATAATTTTATGGATATGGAAACAATTTATTGCTAACATTATCTAAGCCTTAATGGAATATAGCTTTATATATCACCAACAAAGTAGATAATCAGCTATATTTTTTCAGGGGAGGTTCAGAGTCGGTTTGTAATTCCTGATGAATAAGGGATATAGTTATATATATATTCGATAGGGGATAGTATGAAGGTCAAAGAAAAGGACTCTGACAAAAGGAGTAATGCAAGGTTAGATCTTTCTTTAGAAATATCGCTTTCTGGTCAAAATGGTAAGACGATAAATATTAGTGCGAGTGGCGTTTATTTTGAAGTAATAGCAAATGACATAGATGCATTTGCTATCGGCACAACACTTCCAATTAAAATAGCGGCTATCACTACCACGCCTGGCTTTGAGGAGAGAAAGATCAGGCTTAACGGTAATGGATGTATTGTCAGGAGTGACATAAAAGAAGTTACAAACCGCGGTAACAAATTATGCATAGCTTTGAAATTCAAGGACGTACTTGGTATTGTTCCAAATGATATTTGAAGAATTATTCCTTTGAATTTTGCTGTTAAGTTTGTATAATCTCCACAATCAATAGTATTTGAGAAACTAATTCGGGAGATATTCTCATGGGCGACTTATTTAAAAAACTAGATGAAATAATGACTGGCGACTTAGTACGGAAGGTTGGAGGGTTGGTATGTTTGGTTGCAGCCATATTGGTAGGGGCAGGTTTCATTGTTGGTGCAAAGAGTGTTTTAAATACGATGAAAGGGTCAGGCGTTACTGTGGAGGCTACTGATGCAGATGTAGATGTAGATGATGAGGCAACATCTGAAGATGCAGAAGAAGTGGATGAAGAAAATGAAAATGAAAATGAAGATGATTATGATGAATAACTCTGACTTTTAAAAAATCTTCTTTAGTGCAGTGAGACGAGGAACATATGTGTTAAAGAAGGTCTCATTTGTCGTCGCTATTATTGTCTTTCTTTTTATACCCTTCGTGACACGTTTCACAGGATTTTATCATCTTACCGAACTGTGCCTCAGCAATTTCGACATCGCGTTTTTTGCAGGACAGAATTAATCTATTTGACGCATTATAAAATCTGTCACTTAATATAAGAAACTCTCCTGACACACCGGGATGGTTTTTAATATATAAATTTACACAACTGACACCAATACCCTGTTTCAGCTCATTTGCCCACATCTCTATCTCTATCCAATCCCTGGATTTTAAGGCGTTTGCCAGTCGTCTGGTATCTCTTGAGGTTCTTTTCATTGCCAGTTTTAAAGTTTCTTCCTCTGACATGTACGCTTGTATTTCTTCATCATCGACTGCCACTTCCACTGCCTTTTTACAGGAAATTAGTCCCGTTAGTGCAACCGACATAAATAGAAATAGAATCAATAACGTTTTCATGCCTCTATAATTTTTTATCTCGAACCCTAACCCTTATCATTTTAGTTTTGCAATATTAATGGAAGATCTTCTTTCTCTTTATATATATCATGGCAATCATCGCAGGTCTTTAGCAATCGATTAAATCCAGAATCTATGGCCTCAACATTATGTTCTTTGCACGATGCAGTCAATTTCCTGACAGCATCGTAAAATTGACTGCCCCGTATAACGAATTCGCTAGAAATACCACGATGTTCTGCCATATATAATTCTACACAGCTGTAACCGATACCTTCCTTCAGCTCTTTTGTCCACATCTCTATTTCAACCCAGTCTCTGCCTTCTATAGCGCCTGATAACCTCCTCAAATCTCTGGATGCGCTTTTCATTGCCTTTTCTAAAGTATCATCTCTTGTATGGGAGGTGGACGTCTTTTCAACTTTTACTTCTTCTGCCTTCTTGCACGAAGTAAGAC
>JANLHC010000277.1 GCA_024654465.1 Candidatus Scalindua sp. | reverse complement strand
GAATATATAATTCCGCAAAGCAATTCGAGGAAGTACTATAGCAAAACAAGCCTTTTGATCGCAAGCACAAGTTTATTGACAGCCTGATTTTAGACATATTCCGGCAATATTAGAAAGGCTGTTAAATGAGCTACAATTACTTCTACTCATATTACAAGGCTATACAACCAGGTATTTGGCACATATTTCGCTAATGTAGAAGTTCTAATATTAGATTCCAGATATTATACGATTAGCAAGATCGAAAGGGAGTCCGGCTTCTAGAATTTTTTTTCTGACCCCTTCTATATTATATTCCGCTTTCTCCATATAGACTTTCTTTGTTTCCGTATCGTAAATCTTGTAAGAAGCCATAGGGATTCCGTCTCGTGGCTGACCGACTGAACCGGGGTTTATATAGTATCGTTGGCCGGGTTTTATAGAAATATCAAATGTTTCCACCCTCTCTGAAGATTCTCTTTCGGCCAGCATAAGATTTCTATCAAATTTGTCTGCCGGAACAAAGACGGAAGCATGAACTTCTCTTTTATGTTTAGTAAATAAATATGCCGCCGGCTTATGTGTATGACCGGCAAACGTTATTTTTGAATTTAATAAATTGTAATTTAATAAGATTGAATTCATCACATATATATAATCTTGAGGACGATTAGGTGCACTGTGAACTAACTCAATGTCAAATTCCAATAGCTTTTCTATAAGTGATAGTGATTTAAGAAAACGAACATTATCATCATGGATTACTTTCTTTGTCCAATTGATAGATATACCTGCAGATGAAGCCATCACGGTATTTAGCTGACCAATGACCCGTTGATCATGGTTACCTGCGATAACTTTGGCTTTTTTGCCTAGGGAGAAAATATAATCAATTATATTTTCTTTATCAGTAGCATCAATATCAATGCTTTGAATAATTGTTTGAATTTCTTTTTTCAAAGCAGGTTTACCGCTCTTTAAAAATTTAATGATAGTACAACATTCATTGGGGTTTACACCGTAGCCAACAATATCACCAAGCGTTAAAACCTGGTCTATGTGTTCATTTTGCCTGTAAAGTTCTGAAAAAACTGCGGCCAGAGCTTCCAGGTTACTGTGTATATCCGATATAATTAAGAATCGCATACTTTTACATCTTAATAAAGTTTACAAGTTATGTTCTATTAACCGTAATGTGTTTCTAATCCATTGTTCTTGAAAAACGTCAAGAGTTATCATTACGGTGTGGATCAGTTTTGCAGAAAGAATACAAAATGATAGGCTTACATGTCTAAACTCCTTTTACAATACGTTCCGCAAGATCAAATGGAAGGGTAGCCTTAAGAATTTTTTTCTTTACTATCTCTGTATTATACGCTGCTTTTTTCAGAGAAGCTTTTTTTGCCAACGTATCGTAAATCATGTAAGATGCCTTTGGAGTACCGTCTCTTGGCTGACCCACCGAACCTGGATTTATGTAGTAACGTTGATCGGGTGTCAATGAAACGTCGAATGTTTCCAGCCTCTGCATTGATTCTCTTTCAACCAACATAAGCCTGTTATCGAATTGATCTGTTGGGATGAAGACAGAAGCGGTAATATTTCTTTTTTGTTTTGTATATAAATATGCAGAAGGTGTATGCGTATGACCGGAAATTGTTATGCTTGAATATAGTAAATCGTAGCTCAAAGTTGCTGCATTCTTTACATATTGATAACCTTGAGGGTAGACTGGTGTACTATGGACCAACTCTATACCAAATTTCCTTATTTTCTTTCTATACCTTAGAGACTCAAGGAACCGGACATTAGCTTTCTGCAGGACCTTGGTTGTCCACTTTGCAGCGTTACCTGCCGAAGCAGCCATTATACTACATAGCGAAGGCTGACCGATGACTTGCTTGTCATGATTACCTGCTATTACATAAGCCTTTTTGCTCATTGAAAAAATATAATCTATAATGTTTTTCTTGTCGGCCTCGTCAAGATCTAATTCTTGTATAAGCGCTTGAATCTCTTTCTTTAAATACGATTTACCGTTTTTTAAAAACCTTACGATAGCGCAACATTCATTAGGATTTGGACCGTATCCGACAATGTCACCCGGTATCAATATTCTGTCTACTATCTCGTTATTACCATGAAGGTCAGAAAAAACTGAAACCAGCGCTTCAAGGTTACTGTGAATGTCTGATATAATTAAGAATTTCATTTTTCTAACCTATATTAAAGCTTCTAATGATTGTTTTAGTTGCTTTGCCGTACTTATTCTATTAGCTGGATTTTCCTCTAGTGTTGCCACAAGAATCTCTTCCAACTCTGGAGGGATTGTTTTATTAAATTCGCTTGGAGGACATTTTTTCTCGTGCCATTTTTGACCAGTCAGGATTTCATAAAAAATTGCACCGGTAGAATATATATCAGCCTTACCGTCGATGGATAAAAAGAAAGAAATTGCTTCCAGTGGAACATTTTCAGGAGTACCTCTGAGTTGTTCAACCAGGGTATGTTGTTCAGGAGATGCATAATCCATGCTAATCCCTTTTAATACACCTGTTTTTTTTATTGCAAGTTCGAAATCAATTAAATAAACGGTACCTGTAACAGGATCCAGCAAGAGGTGACCGGGCTTGATGTCGCAGTGAATGAAGTTTTTTGAATGTAAATAATCCAGCGGAACACAAGTACTAATGAAACATTTAATAACTTCATCTACAGGAGGGAAAAATCCTGTTTTCCTCTTATAATAACTGAGAAGGTCAGTATTGCTCATATGAGCGAGTACAATAAAGTGCTGTTTCAGCACAACCTTTGTATCCTTATATAAAATCTCCTGGCCAAAATCATAAGCCTTGGGAATTTGACTATGATCTAATTGCTGTAAAATATAATATTCATCTTCAAAGCTCAGATGGGGACAATACTTTATACCCATATTTTTAATTTCTAAAGTGTAATCATCTTCTAACATTGCATAATTTGACTTATGCATATCAGCGACTGTTTTGAAAGATTCAAATTTGTAGTCCTTAATCGTGTACATAAAATTGAAACATTAATTCAGGTTTATCATCATTTTGTCAATACAATAATATTTAACAAGATGCAATACGTAAGAACAATAACATAAATTATACGCAAAATAAAGAAAGATTAGTTTAGGAAGTATTTACAAATATTTGTGACAGAGTTACTCTTAAAGGAGGTGTTAATGATGTTTTCTTGTTAGATTGAATTGTAGTTTTATTATCTTATAAAGAAACCAATTTGATGTAATTTAATTGTTTATTGAGATAATTGATATTCAATCTATATCGATAATGCCGATTTATTAAAAATTGTAATTTTTTTATTAGTATAAGTGTATAACAATCATATAATAAACGCCTTATAGCATTTTTACTCTTTAGTAGTATTACTTGTATTGTTTTTATTTTATTGGAGGAGTACAATGAACTTGTTGTTTAAAAAGTCTAGAAGTAATTCGAAATGGTTGAACATAGTCACCTTTATTGTAAGCGTATCATGTCTGGTGTATTTTGGATCTAAGATCGTGCTAGCTGGAGACCCAAGTGGTGAGAACACTTATTCCGACAGTATTGACGGACTAAAATATTCCATTAATTTCACATGGACCCTTGTTGCCGCATTCCTGGTATTTTCGATGCAAGCAGGTTTCGCGTTGCTTGGTGGATTCCTGCAATCCAAAAATATGCTGGGGTATATGGCACACTGTGTCGTAGATGGTTTTGTGGGTGCACTACTCTTCTGGATGTGTGGATTTGCCGTTATGTTTGGCGGTTCAATGGCCACACCAGGCCTGGAGGCTGGTAATTGGTTTATGGGGTACAGTGGATTCTTCCTGGCCGGCGGTAGTTATGATGTCCAAACTATTATGCTCTGGCTTTTCCAAATGGTATTTTGTACCAAGGCAGTTACCATTATTGCGGGAGCTGTTGCGGAACGAATGAAGTTTGCGCCATACATGGTGTACAGTGTTTTTGTATGCGCTATAATCTATCCGTTGTATGGACACTGGATGTGGGGTGGAGGCTGGTTAAGCAGCTTACCATATGGTGCAGGTTGTGTCGATTTCGCAGGATCAGGAGTAGTGCATACTATGGGCGGAATGCTTGCCCTGGTTGGTGCCTTCTTTCTTGGCCCCAGAAAGAATAAATTTAACCCTGATGGAACGGCTAATGCAGTACCCGGTCACAACCTTACACTGGTAGTCGTCGGGACCTTGCTTCTGGCATTCGGATGGTTCGGATTCAATGCCGGTAGTACACTCGGTGCCACTGACTTAAGGATTTCTGTCGTAGCGACTAACACCTTTCTAGGTGCTGCCGGTGGTGCGGCTCTCGTAATCTTCGTATCGTGGATCGCTTTTGGATTCGTAGATCTCGGCATAGTCTGCAATGGCGCGCTTGGCGGATTAGTTGCAATAACCGGTCCTTGCGCATATGTCCCGCCTTGGGCTGCTGTAACAATCGGCATACTGGCCGGAGCAATAATGTGGGGTGCCGTAATATTTGTTGAAACAAAACTGAAGATTGATGATCCTCTCGGTGCGGTTGCAGTACACGGCGCTAATGGAATTTGGGGCATGCTTGCAATCGGGATTTTTGCGGACGGTACATACGGAGGAGTTAGCGGCTGCATCACAGGTTCAATTGGACAGCTTCAATCTCAGGTTATTGGCGCTGCCACTGCTATAGGATGGGCTTTTGCCAGTGGAGCACTTTTATTTGGCATCCTCAAGTTAACATTTGGTCTCCGTGTATCTGAGTTGGTTGAATATGAGGGTGTCGACATACATTTACACGGTTCACCATGTTATCCAGCCCAACATGAACTGACTTCTCAAGTTGGCAGTGTAGAAGCAGAAGAAACTGTTCACAGAGAAATGGACTTACTGGAAGAATCTCTGGCAAGGGACGCAAGCAGGGAGAAGATTTATTCTGATAAACTTGGCAGATGGATCTATGCTAAACCCAACAAGTAAGATATGAAATAATGTATCGAACTTATAATTCCGTTTTATAAAATAATTTTATTTAGATGTTTTAATTCGAAGGAGGAATACTTAATGAAAAAGATAGAAGCAATAATTCGTCCCGAAAAGTTTGATATCATCAAGGATGCCCTTACAGAGAAGGGTTATGGTGGGATGTCAGTAGCAGAAATGAAGGGACATGGTAACCAGAAGGGAGTCAGTGAAGTCTGGAGAGGAAAGAGATACCGTGTTGACCTGCTGCCAAAGATAAAGATTGAACTTGTAGTTTCAGATGATGCAGTAGATCAGGTGGTTCAGACCATTATTGATGAATCACAGACTGGGAGCATTGGAGATGGCAAAATATTTGTATCTGAAATCTCGAATGTATACAGAATCCGCACTGGTGAACAGGGCGATACTGCAATTTAAGACATCAACTCTCATAACTTGAACTTTGAGTTTATTGTCTTTTAGTTATCTTCGAATACAGGAGATCAGTGCTGTCGCTAGTCACGTAATATAGTTATTAGAGACCGCTGATCTCCTTTTGTATTTATCCCTGTATTTAGCTATAATTTCAAATTTATTCTTACAAAGAAAAATGTTATCATCTAATTTATTAATGTTAATGAAGATACTTAGTTTACTAGGACAGATAACACGATGGTACATTGTTGCCCCTGTTATTATGTGCGGCCTATTGTTTGCAGCATTTCATACAACCATCGCCTCTGACATGGCCAGTAGTTATTCGATTCATTCTTCAGAAATAA
>JANLHC010000275.1 GCA_024654465.1 Candidatus Scalindua sp. | reverse complement strand
AAGATGAAACTCTTTTTAAGCACAAAACATACCGTATATAAAATTCCCTGCTTCCTGTTAGTTGTTCTCGTATTTATTCATATCATATGTTTAGAAAACGTATGGTCCACACCGGAAAACGAAAAACTTAAGGTAGGAATAGATGCCATATTGCAGAAATATAAACCCAAAGGTACGCATGTTGGAATAAGCATATTTTCAGTAAGTGGAAACAAGTCCCTGTATAAAAGCAATTCTAATAAACAGTTTGTAGTCGCTTCCAATATGAAGTTATTTACGACAGCAACCGCCTTGGTCTATCTTGGTGCAGGTTTCGAATACAAAACTGAAATATTATATCGTGGCGACATTTCTGCAGATGGCAAACTGGATGGTGATATTATCATAAAAGGAAGCGGTGACCCTAATATATCAGGAAGGTTCTTTGATGGCAATGTAACAGCAGTTCCTGCCTACTGGGCGGACAAGATTAAGGAGCATGGTATACAAGTGATTAATGGTGATATCATTGCAGATGACAGTATCTTTGATAGAGAATTTGTTCATAGTAACTGGCCAAAAGATCAACTTTCGAAATGGTATTGCGCGCCGGTAAGTGGGCTTTCTTTTAATGATAATTGTGTTGATATTATGGTGAGACCTGGCAGAAATTCCGTCGGTCTTACTTCCGTTGAAATTGAGCCTGAAACATCTTACGTTAAAATAATTAATAGATGTAAAACCACCACGTTGAAATCAAAGCATTCTTATTCATTATACAGAAAGCCATTTACAAACCAGATTAACATTAAAGGTAATTTCTGGTCTAAGGCCCGGCCGTCTAAAGAGTATATTGCCATACATAATCCTCCCCTGTATATGGCTACTGTTTTTAAAGAAATATTAGAAGGAAAGAATATCCGTGTTATGGGGGAGGCGAGGGTTATAGACGAAACAGATTTTAACGCCAGGCATAGACTTAATGAATTAGTTATAACCACGTCAAGCTTAAGACAATCTATAACGGTAGCCAATAAACGTAGCCAGGGGTTCTATGCGGAACAGATACTGAAGACCCTTGGAGCAATCATTAATAATGAAGGAAGTTTTTCCGGAGGACTGGATGTAATGAAGGATTTTCTTGCAAAATTAGGAATTCCTGAAGATCAGTATCAACTTGATGATGGTTCCGGTTTATCTAAAAAGAACAAATTAACACCTGATACAATAACAACACTACTGAACTATATGTACAACCACAAAAATGCCGGTATTTTTCTGAAATCACTTCCAATTTCGGGAACTGACGGTACGCTTAAAAAACGCTTGAAAGATGAACCATATAAATCGAGAGTAATGGCTAAGACAGGATATGTTTATGGAGCGAGAACACTTTCCGGATATGTTAAAACATTAGACGAAGAAATAATAGCGTTCTCGATACTGGTAAACAAAATTAAAGGAGGTACATGGCAGGCAAAGCGACTCCAGGATGTTATATGCCGGTTTCTGGTCACCTATAATTAAAGATTAGTAATTTTTCGGACTGCTTGTATTAGTAAAATGACAACAAAGCTATATTCTCTGTACTCTCACTTTTATGATAGCTTCTTTGGGGCAATATTCCGTCCTGGACTTCGTGCGGCGAGTGAATTAATGAACATGCAACCGGGTGAAAGAGTCCTTGAGGTTGGAATTGGGACAGGAATGTCTTTATCCCTTTATCCGGGTAATGTAGAGGTTGTTGGAATAGATATTAACCAGGATATGATTAAGCAGGCGGGAGAAAAAAAGCAACGTATGGGTTATACTAATGTAAAATTGTGTATAACGGATGCTGCAGAAATGGCGTTCAAGAATAATTACTTTGATAAAGTGATTGCTTCTCATTCGATCGCTGTGATTCGAAGGCCTTTTGAAGCTCTTAAAGAGATAAAAAGGGTTTGTAAAAAAAATGCGGAGTTCTTTTTTTTAAACTATGACGGAGGCGATGATAATGTTGTCGCCCGGATTGAAAAGGCGTGGTCTCCCATTCGGAGCAGACTGGGACTGGG
>JANLHC010000273.1 GCA_024654465.1 Candidatus Scalindua sp. | reverse complement strand
AACACTTACAAAACCTAAATTTTCCTGCACCTGCGCGTGCCCTGCATCATGCCAGTACCCAATACGTCCACCTCCGAATTTCTCGAATATCATACCCATTTCATCAAAGTTTGGACACTCTTCAAAGAAGTATCGATTTTCTATACCTATATTAACATTGTACTTCTCTGCTGCTTTCTGTATCTCGTCCATACTCAACAACATCATATCAAGAGTTTTTCCCTTTTTCCCGTTCCTCAACATCCTGATCTCGTTACGTTTACTTATATATTCGTCAGTACCTGACAAACCGGCATCAAATAAGCTGAAAAGCCCTAGACTAAGAGTGTCCATATTTACCCTGCCAAGATGCAAGACAACTGCCCTGGCGCCAAGGTCTGCAGCAATTTGAATGGTCTTAATAGCATACCCTACTGCTAGAGACCTCTCTTTCGCATCTTCTGCAGAGAAATGATATATATCGGCACCTCCTGTCTCGTGGATGTCAGGAATCGGGAAAAAGTTGTGTATACTGGCAATCTTTACATCCTTTGTCTTTTTCAGGAATTTTTTAATTCCCTTGAATGTATCTTGAGAGATGCGGTATTCCAGTTCTATTTCCCGAAACCCAAGACCGGTAAGACTCTCCATGAGTTCTTGCCCGTCTTTAAATTCTCCAGACTTCCATACAGTAGAAATACCCAACATGAGGTCTATATTCTCCTTTTTATTTATTTAGACAGGATATTCCTGGATATCAGGAGTTCTGTAATTTATGGATTGGGAAAAGGTGTGATTTATAAAACTCTACATCTATGTGTTCAAGGCGCTCAAGAATAGTTCATCGAGTCAGCCCATTTAGCCTTAACTTCTTCGACTATTTCTTTCGTAATCTCACTACTGCCTTTTGTTCTGGCATAGTTTTCAACTTCGCCAACAACCATTGGTCTTACAAAAGCAGGGACTTTAGAGATTAATGTGTTCGCGTCATCAGTCCAGGAAACCGCAGCTGTTGTGACAGCCTGTTCCTCTGCTGCCTGTTCCCTCATTATTTCCTTCTTTACAATTTCCTCATCTTCATAAAATGGATTTGTTTCCACTTTCTGCCTGCTCTTCGTTATAAGGACATTACATTTTGCATTACGCAAAATATTTTCTGTCGCACTTCCCAGATCCAACCCGTCAATAGCATGTATACCTGTACGGCCCAAAACCAGAATAGATGGTTTAACCTTGTCTATATACTTTAAAATCTGATCATAAGGTTTGCCTTCAAGAAGTGTAGTTTTTATTTTTATACCTGATTCCATTACCTTTTTAAACGCGCTTTCAAGGTGTCCCTGATAAATTTTTTCAAGCCCCTTGTCAATAACATCCTCATGCAGTTTTTCCTGCTCGTCAGATTTGAAAACTTCACCCATTTCACCGGATAGGATCTTGGCTATTCCATTAAAGGCAACATGATGATAATGCGGATCATAGACTGACACAGCCTCCAACTCCATGTTATATTTCACGGCTAAGTCAGATGCCATTTCAACTGCCCTGAAAGACTGTTCGCTGCCATCAACTGTTACGATTATCTTGCCTTCAAGTGGTTTTTCGTTCTTTACTATTAATACATCTGTGTTAATCCTTCTGACAACTCTTTCGCAAACACTGCCAATTGCATTTTCTTCTACCTCTCCAAGACCCCTTACACCAATGATTATCAGATCATAATCATTTCTATTGATATCCTTTACCAACTGAATATAGTTCTTGCCTTCCGTGATGTTTCTTGCAAAAGGAATGTTTTGTTTTTTACTTTTTCTTTCGAGGCTATCTAGATATGAATCGGAAATCATTCGAAGTCCACGACCTATAAGAGAGTTGTGATATTCTCTCTGTTTCTTGAGTTCGCTTTCTTCCTTATATTTCTCAGGTAATCCAACTTCCATCTCTTTGAACCGTTTGTGATGCAGGCTGGCAGCATACACGTGCCCTCCTACGAGTTCTGAATTGGATTTCTTTGCTATGGATATCGCTAGTTCTTCACAATATTTTGAATATTTTGAATTATCCAGAGGAATGAATATTTTCTTATACAACTTTAACTCCCAGCATTAATGGTTACTTTTTTTCTGAAGGCCCTTCTTTAGCCAGCTTCTTCCACTCTCTCCTTGCACCGAAAGCAACGAAGGCACACAAGAAGGCTAAAACACTCCATATAACCGCCTGCGGGGTTTCTTTTCCTTTTTCTCCGACAACACTTGCAGCATCAGCCTCTTTCTTGTCCGCGCCCCCACCTTCTTTTGATTTTGCGATAGTCAAGCTCCTCAGATAGCCTATAATGCCCTTTATCATATCTCCGTCAAGAGTTTCTCCCCACGGAGGACACAGCCTCAATTTTTCCCTGGCTGCGGAACCTTTTACAAAGTTAAGTAGATAGTCATCAGTCAGCGCTGCCATATACTCTACATTCGTCAAATCTGTTGGTTTAGGATTAAGATCTATCGTAAAGTAGATACCTCTTCCATTAGCCGTTGCGCCGTGGCATGGGCTGCAATAATAGGCGAATGCTTCTTTCGGAGAAGTCAGATAATCCTTAGTTTTTTCAATCAACTCATATTTCTTCTCTGGTTCTGCTGCTTCCGTTTGAGAACCATCTTTCGGTTGTTTGGCTTGCTTTCCTTCAGAGCCATTTACATAACTGATAGATGTTCCTGCTACAACAAAGAAACATATAAGTACGATTATATAATTTTTTAGCAATATATTCATGTCTTTCAATCTATTTCTCGTCTTTACAAGACATCAGGTAATGTGTTAGAGCGGTCGCTTCTTCGTCAGAAAGATTGTAATTAGGCTCAACTGCATCCGGAGTTTCATGGTGAGGATCTTTCAAGTGGAAGAATATAAAACCATTCTCCATTCTGTCTCCAACTCTTTTCAGATTAGGACCAACAATACCGCCCACCTGTATAGTGTGGCATGCCTTACAACCCTTTGCTTCATATAGCTCCTTACCCTTATTAATCTCTTCTTCAGTAGGATTTACATTGGCAAAAGAACCTAAATCAAATTCATCACTTACAAAATATTCTTCTATAAAGTCCGCCCCCGTCTGGGCCTCCTCTGAAGTGAGGTTAAATTTCGGCATCTGCTTAAGCAACGGACGAATTATATCAGGTGTCTCGATGAACCCTTTTATCCATTCACCTTTCAGCTTGCTGCCTTCATGTGTAAGTTCAGGCGCAAAAGAACCTCCGTGCCCCTGTATATTATGACATGTCATACATCTGATATCATTCAATAATTTTTCAAATTTATTTGTAGTTTCGTTCTCACTCTTCTGACTCTTGATAGGCAGTAACTCTGAAATACCTTCTATCTCATGACAAACGAAGCATCGGTTGAATTCGATAATCTTTTTTCCTCTCTCGGCCAATGTACCTTCATGTACAAGCAGAGGACCTTCATCTGCTACTACCTCTACCGTTTCATCATCCCCGTCTTTATCTTCATCTTCATCCGGTTTGAAATCCCAATCCTGCATCAAATATTCTACAAGCTTTCTTAACTCATCCTCTTCAAATCTATATCTCGGCATCTGTGTTTCATGAAAATAACCTCTCGGTTCCTTTATCCACAGGTATAACCAGTCCCGATTTATCTTCTCCGCTAATCTGCCAAGATCCGGTCCGACACCAACAGCACCGCCTTTTCCTTTAACAGGATGGCAAATATTACATCGCGCACGCCCCCAAATTGCTTTTCCACCTGAGACCAGCTCTTCCATGTTCTCATATTCATCGTCAGTCATATCATCCTCTGCTTTCAGCAAACCTGCTTCCCACTGCTGTTTAGGGAAACTACTGTCAGCAATACTTTCCAGATAAGCCAGGACAGCATCGATGTCTTCAGAACTAAGCATAAGCCTGGGCATTCTCGCGTTTGGTATCATTGCGCTTGGATTATCTATCCATTTCTTAAGCCACTCTTTGTTTGCCTTATACACAACATTCTTAAGAGTAGGTCCGTTTTTTGATCTCTTATACGGATCTTCGAGAACGAAAGGCAACTGTTTATAATCCTTATCGCCTCTATAAATAGACTCTATTTCTAGAAGGAGTGGATCAGGTTCCAGAGATTGTGCGTGTATTGCTCCACCACAAGTTAGAACGTAGCCAAATACTATGAACATTATTATATGGATTGAAATATGATTTAATTTCTTCGTATTAATCATTTTATTTTAACGTTTAAATTTTATACTAAACATCCCCCATTTCATTCAGAAGGAATTTCTGTTGGAAATCGTCTTATCCTTGCGACAACCCAGAATTGAATACAAATTGCCATGAAAACAGCTACTATCGCATAAATATAAACACTGCCGGGGGTTGTCATCTCCAGAGTTAAGTAATACCAGGATGATATTGCTTTCTGTCCTTTAATCTCTGAATTTGAACCATCCCATACTGCTAATGCGTAAGGAATTAATTTACCCTTTTCAAATTGAACATCTATTTTTTTGTCACCGGTAATGAGAGGTCTTGTAATCATAACCTGCCATTTACCGTTCTTCCACAAACCTTTGCCTTTAGAATTCTGGCTCTTGTCCGGTTGAACTGAAAGCCTCTTAAATCCCTTTGCATTCATCTCTTTTATCGTTACAAAACCCTTAAATTCCTCTTTTGCCGCTTCCTCTATAACTTCTTCAACTTCCTGCTCTGTTGCAGCTTCAGATCCTTCTACACCGGCATCATCTGTTCCTTCCTCCTCCTCAAGATCGTCACCACCATCTGTTTCTGTCTTAATGCCATCATCTTCAGTGCGTTGAGCCGCCAGAACAGCTTCATCGTATGCCCTCCAGTGCAAGAGTTCTACGCCTTTCCCTGAATCTCCCATCGCAAAATATGGCTTTTGCTGACCTTCATAAATCTTCGTAGGAAATTGTAGTGCGACAGCATCACTGTAGATCTCATCCTGCTCATTCGTTCTGTCATCCCACTCCAGCAGGAATGCTATATTCTCGCCGTTATACAACGACTTAATCCTGATTGAATTTGTAGAAGGAGTCCAGAATCGAGGACTTGCAACGATCTGACCAGCCAACGGTAATTCAACCGCGTCTATTGTACCCCAGGCAGCATCTTCAGGTCCTGAAGGCAGATTACCGTCCACCAGTTTCGACTTTAACAC
Organism: Candidatus Scalindua sp.; assembly: GCA_024654465.1. Classification (GTDB taxonomy): domain Bacteria; phylum Planctomycetota; class Brocadiia; order Brocadiales; family Scalinduaceae; genus Scalindua. The sequence goes on along the minus strand of JANLHC010000273.1, from coordinate 17,630 downwards.
GACATCTGTTTTCATATCATGCGAAATTGACTTCACATAATGTGATAGATGCCATCTGTCTTCATCTGTTAGATAATCAGCATAGGAACCCATCGGTGTTTCATTCAGGCCCGTAGTTACCGTTCTGTAAATGTCCTCTTTTGTGTTACCCCCTTTAAACATCCAACTCTGCGTAAGATCTCTTGCTTTAAATGGAAGATCCCATTGTTTCTTTAGAGTAGTAGTAAGCGCTCCATCTCCCCTGCCGTCCTCACCATGACAAAGGATACATTTAGCCTCTTTAAATAATTTCTGCCCGCGTTTTATAGAATCGGGACTAGAAGCGCTTCCACCTGCTATTGCAACTTCAGAACGTTCAGCCTTTTCCTTAAATTCAGAATTGAATGTTTTAATATAATAGATAACCTGCCATCTCTCTGCCGAAGTCAACGTATTCCAGAAAGGCATAGCTGTACCCTCAACACCACTTGATATTATCCTGAATAGATCCTCATCCGTAGGAAGAACACCTTGTCCAGTAGAACGGATCTTATATTCATCTCTCGTAAAGTTCCTTGGTTTTGGGTCCAGACGTGGAGCATCAGATCCGTTTCCATCCCCTTTAATACCATGACAATAGTAGCATTTTATTTCGTAAATTTTCTTTCCAGCGGCTACAGCATCAGATGTTTCCGGTATTTTCCCATTAACATCTTTTTTATATACTCTGAATAGCTGCGAAGTCTGAGCAACACCCTCACCCAGACACATAATTGCAAATACACCTGCAATCACGCATATAAGGACACTTCTTAAAAATAAATTATATTTTATTTTGCTCATATTAAAATCCAAATATTTTTAGTGTTCCATCTCTTCTCTTTGACGTGCCTGAACCCCGGCAGTCACATATTCACCCATTATTATCTTCCAGATTTGCGTATCAGTTAAAACATCTTTCCAGGCAGGCATTGCAGAATCCCATGGTGTAGAAACCGCTGGAAGTCCGGGACCACCCTCTTTAATTCTCCAGAAGGCAAAATTTTCTACTACCGTTGCTATCGTACCAGGATCAGTAAAGTTAATAGGCCTTAAACGAAAAGCGTTAGCAAAAGGCCCGTTTCCATCCGCCTTTGATCCGTGACAAGGACGACAGTTCTGCTGATACAGATGCTTACCCTCTTCAATGCATTTTCTCTTTGTTGCTTCATCAGCATGCGCGAAAGGATTTTCCAGTTTCTCAAACTCCTGTAACAATGTTGGATGCTGAATCCGCAGTTCCACAGGAGAAGCAGTACCGGGTACTGTCCCTGAATATACAAACCATCCGACTAATAAGGGAATAGAAATAACTATCATCTTCTGAAATAGCAATTTAAGCTTATCATCACCTGCAGGCAAGATGAAACTCAGGAAATTAGCCCACTTTAGATCGCTAGTAGATACATAAACCAGACATGCAAGAATTGCCAGAATCATGTACCAAAGTAGCAGCGTACTTGGCGTAGGCATAGTATGATCTTTTGCCAGCAAAATCATGAAAACGTATGGCGCAATCACTTTGATGATGGCAAATACAATCAACACTGAAACTATTACCATCATCATTGAATATGAATTTTTTTTCTTTGACATCTTGTTACCTTTTTTACTATTTACCAACCTATTTCTTCTACTCTTTAATAATTTTTATTTCTGACTTAAAAGAAATGCAATAACACCATAAAACTCTTTAATCGTCAGCATATCCATAAAATTACCAGGCATAATAGAGACGTCCTGTTTCTGCATCTGAGCTATCTCGTCAGGGTAGAAAACATATTCCGTCATCACTCCGTCTTCATCAACCATTATCACAACCTCTTCTTCATTCTGACTTACAAGGAGCCCGTTATAAGCCATACCATCAGTCGTCATCAGATACATCGTTTCAAAGCCTTTTACAATCACCGCGCTCGGCTTGAGTACTGATTCTATAAGATACTGAGGAGTCTGCACCGCACCGATTCCTGTAAGATCAGGCCCTACCTTAGAACCCTTTCCGTTTAAAACATGGCACTTTGAACATGTCACGCCTCTTGATTCATCAAAAAAGACCAACTCGCCCTCTTTTATATCGACGTCTACAGGAGGCACCCATGGAGCCGCTGCGTCTCCGGATGCTTCAGGTATTTTTTCCGCAAATTTTGCAACTGCCTCTATGTTAGATTCACCTCCCAATGTCTGCAGATACGTAAGAACAGCTAGTATTTGCTCACGTCCTAACATAATAGGAGCATCATAAACTTTCGGCATGATATTATCATAACCCTCCACTACATAAGCCGAAGGATTTACTATTGACTCTACGAGATATTCCAGACCGGAAGCCAAGCCAGCTTCCTTTGCCCTTTCCTCTGCTCTTACCGCCAGTCCTTCCTGATTAGGACCTCTTGTTGCACTTCCGGAAGTACCAATACTATGGCACGTATGACATTGACCGTCACCCCAATATATCTTTTCGCCTGCTTCAGGGTTTATCCCGGTAGCGCTATCTCCGCCACCTCCGCCGGAAAGTCCTGTCACATACATGCAGACAAATACAAAAAAACCAAGAATAAACAGTGTAAATATCACTGAATTCAAGAAACTTTTCATTATTTATTATTTCCTCAACATTTACAGCCGTAGATATGTTTTTAAATTATCCTGCGACGACCACATCTTATGCATGCTTCTTTGTCTTATCACCAAGAGTTGCAAGCCAGAATACAACGGCCACAAGTGCCAGAAAGAGAAACACAATTAAAGAAACTACCCAACCCATATAAGCAATACTGGGAGTAAACGCGCCCGCAGATTTATCCTGCATAAACCCGTAAATATGCCAGTTCATCCTCAGACCGGAGCGTATAAATCCCATCAATCCCATAAGCGTCACAATTGCCACGCAGAGAAGCAGTAATGCATATTGTGCCCTGTGCGGAATTTTACCCCATTGTATACCGCCAACTTCTTTTGCATTTTTAAAGAGAAAGACATCAATGACAGTGTTAACAATCAAAGTGGAAATCACTATTGAAACCTGTGTTACAGACAGAAACCTTAAAATCATGTTTGCCTTTTCCATAACCACAAATCCGTAGTACCAGAAATATATAACAGATATTGAAACTGTCACAACAAACAGCAAGGTCTGCGCAAGCTTACCTCTATTTGCAAATGTGAGAATCAATGCAGCGATAAGCGCCCCAATCTGAATCTTAATACACGTAAGGAGCGGATTTATGAAAGGTTTTATAGTCTCGTTCAAATCTTGCCCCTTGAGCCCTGCAGAATACCATAGCAGATACATTACCGTAAGGCCTACCGTAATAATCATGGTAATCCTTGCACCATTACCATGGCTCTTAAACGGCATAGTCTCACCCTTGTTGGCCCTTCTATATAACAGGAAGCTGAAGAATGTAGCCAAGATCAGGAGGTTTACAACCGCATTTTTTGCGGCCATAACTCCGAAGAATTTGGAAAACGGATGATATTGTTCACCGATAAGAGCTCTCTCTTCTCCACTTAGCGGAAGATTATGAGGCGTGAGCCAAACGGCAAAGCAGAAGAAAATAACGATATTTATGTATTTAATATAGGGAGTATACCGCTCAGCGCCTTTTATCCTTCCCATACCATTCCATAAATAATAGTTTCCGCCGACAAACAGCATTCCAATAAGGATTGCCTGTACTATAAATGTCCACGAGAAGGCTCCACCCATCATGATATTTCCCATGACAGGACTCGCGCTATAGATTTCCCTTCCAAGATAATATCCGGCAAAAGGCAGAGGAATAAAGGCGGCCAGACCTATGAAATTACCGATATAACCCATCCAGTCATAATGTGCCTTATCTTCTTCGGTTTTTGCTCCCATGAATTTAACAGCAGCATATGCACCAACCACAAAACCACCAAAAGCAACGTTGGCAATAATACGATGAATATTAACCGGCATCCAAAGAAAATTGCAGAAAGCCGCGGTACGATCTAATACCGCACCGGTTTTCATATCTATACCTGCTGGCGCCATCATAAAGGTAGCCCAGGAATTAGCCAGCATCATCAAGGCAGTACCGAATAGGTTCAGCATCACACCAAGAAAAATATGAACCCATTTACCCGTACCTGTTTTTAACAAATCCCATGAATAATAGTAGGCATAGAGAAAGAACACCTCACCAAAGAAGCAGAGTGCATAAACGAACATATACGGATGAAAAACACCTGTCATGTAGCGCATAAAGCCAGGATATAAGCCATAAAGTGCAAAAGCCAGAAGGCCACCCAACGCAGCCGTTGTAGCGAATGCTGTTGACAATAACTTTGTAAACTCACGCGCCAGATTGTCAAACTTGATTTGATTAGTCCTTGCACCGATCGCTTCAATGATAACCACAAAGAGAGGCACTGCTAACACAAATGCAGCGAACATGAGGTGTAACTGAGAGATTATCCAGACAACAAGCCGTCCGTCAATCCCAAAGAAATTCCTATACTCATCCTCTACATATGGGACCGATTCTTCTTCGACAGCTTCCCCTGTTGTTCCTTCCGCATCCCCGGCAACTTCTGCAGTTATTACTTCCTCAGCATTCTTCTGAGCCATTCCAGTGTTAACTGTAACTGCCAGAGCAACGAGGAAGATCGCGAGAAAGAGCGTAAAGGCAATTTTCAAATTTAATTTTTTTGAGTTCATACTTTGTTAATTAGATAAAATACAGTCTTCCAGTAGTGAGCCAGACATACACACTTTGCAACGACAGACAATCAATTTAATGTTTTTTTCTTTCTCTTCTCTTCTTCTCTTTCTTTTCCAGTTCAAAGTCGGCTTTAGCTTCTCCACCGGCAGCTACAGTAACTTCCTGTGTAGCATTTCCAAGTGACTCCTGCCACGCCTGAACTGTGTAAGTACCGGCAGGCACTCCTTCAAGCTTATATTTCCCATTTGCGTCTGTTATCGCATAGTATGGATTCGCCTGCACAATCAACCACGAAGTCATCCATTTATGTACATCACATGTGACCTTAACAGTCTCCGGAAATTCAAAGGTCTTAGAAATATTACCGTGAGCTGCGACACCTTCGTTAAATGCTGTATTTTTCATGGACCATGAATGAAGGTTATGCATAACATCATCACTGTTAAGCAGTTCAATAGAACTTCCTTGAGGAATCATGGCAACATGAGGACGAAAGACACACCCTTTCTGATCTATTGCCGGAGTTCCACCTGCAAACTTTTTCCCTTTCGAGATATTTGTAATAGAGACTACTGCATTCTGCAAAGATGAATCACCTGAAACCATTAAAGCCTCTGATGGCAGGTCATCATGCCCGCATGTAGCCTGATCTTTGTCTACTTTTAACGTGCTCGCATCTGGCACATCACCGACAAGTTTGACTGTACCGGTTATTGTCCCACCGTTAGATACGTCTCCGCCTTCGTATGCAGCCAGAACATCTCTGGAATTACCTACTAATAAAACCAGTGAAAACATTGCTACCGCCAGAAAACACCCATAACTCTTTATAAGCTTACCCATTTCTGAAACCTCCTATGTAATGTATTAAGATCTTTATTAGATTATCAACGATACATCTAATAATGTAACGTGACAAAAAACAAATAAAATAGAGTTTAATAAATTCTACATAAAAATATTTATCTTATCTGAAATCTACTCCTTCCGGAAAAGGCTGTTAGTTCCCGGCAGCAACTTCAAAGTTACAACTTATATCAAAAAAGGATTCACATTTCAAACATTAATTACTTCAATTTTAAAAAAAATTTGAACGCCACCTGTTAACTTATTAATCTAGTAAAGGATCTTCCGATTTAACTGCCTTTTGCTTTAACATCTCATCAGGAAGGTTCATCAGTAAATCCTTCAATGCAACAGCCTGTTCCTCCGGTGTTCCGGGGAAAATATCCTGAAATACACCTTCCCTGAAGAATTTAGGCATCTTTGTACCGGGTTGTTTCAACTGTGGATCAATCAGCCAATCCACTATCCAATCCGGTTTTAATCGGTTCCGCGCCACAGACAAATCAGGAGCCCAATCTGACGGATCACCTTCCGGTGTGATATCACCTCTAACATGACATGACGCGCAATTTACGTCTTTATGCTCGAATAAATGCTGAGCCATAGCGAGATACCCAGGTTTTTCTTTCTCCTTCTCCTTTAGGTACCTATCTTTTGTTTCAACTATAAACTCATAAGGATATTCTTCCTTTTCTAAAGTAGCAAAGTATCTGGACAATACCGTAGCTTCATTTTCGGTCATCGTGAAAAGTGGCATACGAACGTCAAGCCATGGCCTCAGAGTAGCAGGTTCTTTGAGGAAATCAAATAGCCACGCACTCTGCACCTTTTTACCCTCTTCATATAGCACAGGAGGAGTAAAGACCTTCGCCTCTTCAGCGATACTTCCCTCTACCTCCACATGATAGTCTATGATATATGGGTTGATGTCACCACCTTGAGACGCCACCATTTTCTCTATCTCTTCATTCGCTATCTGCACAGTATCACCAGCCTTCCGGCCAAGCCCTTCATTATCCACCCATAATTGAAAATAAAGGCTTTCTTCCTCCTCAAGCTTGACCATCCCTTTTACTACAGACCCATTCTTCAAATATAAGGTATCTATGGTAAACTGATGGCACCCCATACAGTTGTATTTATCAATTACTTTTTTACCCTCTACCAGGTACCTTTTTTCATCAGTTAATTTTGCAATATAATTCTCAGGCAATTCACCTTCTTTCATCCCTGTCAACAAAATAGATAGCGCCTCTATTTCCTCCGGAGACAAACCAAAATCCGGCATCTTTAATTTGTCTTTGGGCCTCTTATAGCGACCTTGATCAAACTGACGGGGATCACGTAATTTGGCCGTAATCCATGCGCGCCTTGCCTTCGAAACATTTTCATCCGCGTTATCCAGTCCGACCCCCTCAAGTATTTCCTTTTCCAATAGGCCAAAGTCAAACAAATGTATAGACTTGGAACCCACCTCATCCAACTCAACACCTATCTTGCTCATCCCTTCCATTCCCATTATCTTATGGCACCCAAAACAACCATATCGACCTATCAGATCTTCTCCTTTTTTGGCAGTCTCTTTATTGCTTAACCACTCTGAGCCTGTTAAGTCGTCATATCCTTCTTCACCCTTTAAACTCATCAAGAATGATGCTACATACTGCGCATCTTCTTCATCAAGTTTCATATCAGGCATCTTTGTTTTCGGCTGATGTGCTTTAGGCGCTAAGAGCCAGCTGACCAGGTACTCATAATTAGCCTTGTCACCTATCCTGGAAAGATTAGGCCCATGCACTCTTCCATCTTCCTCTATTTCACTATGACATGCGAGACACCCTACACTCTCATATAAATATGCCCCTTCGTCTATCGTTTCATCATCAAATTCTTTCGGCTCACCGGGCTCAAACCCTTCTGAATTCTGCCAGAGATATGACGCTATAGCAATAGCTTCCTCGTCTTCCAACCTGAAATCAGGCATCCTTGTACTTGGTCTGAAATGCTTAGGATTTTTCAACCACTCCAGCAACCATCCGGGGTTCACTTTGCTGCCTATCTCGGTCAAATCCGGACCTATCATACTATTCCGGTCTTCCCCAAATCCTTTCGTTTCGTGACAACCAAAACAACCTAATCCTTCAAACAGTTCTATCCCTTTCGCAATATCCTCACCCCCTATCAACTCTTCGCCTTTGTCATGACACTTGATACATGAAGATTGCGCGATTTTACCTCTGTGCATCGGCGCCAACCAGTACTCGACTTCGCCATGTGCTTTCTCCGGGCTTATAGTTGCCCGTCCCTGCCCCTCATGACACAACACACAACCAAACCGCTCCGGAGGATGATTACCAAGATACACCTTCCTCTCCGGATGATTTGCATACGGCTGCTCACCGGAAACACTCTCTTCCCTGTTAATACCAACATGACATGACATACACCTATCCGCCTCATTAATATCCTCAAGATATACCTGGTATATCTGCAAAGACGGCCTTTTCGACTTTAATTTAACCATATACTCCTGATATCCATTCATATCATTGGTAAACGTCTTCAATTCACTCGCATACATATTTATATCATGCATGGATTCATCCAGATTTTTTTGCAATCCAACTCTCTTTTTTTCCAGATCCTCTATCTCTGCCGCCAATACATTACCACGTTCCTCCAATTCCATTATCTTCTTTACCGGCTCATCACTCTTATGCTTTCCATACTGGTACTCCTCTTCCAACATCTTATTTCGCGTAACCATGGCTTCAAACTTTAAAGGAGATAATTCTTCTTTATCCAAAACACTCAACTCCCTGGATGCCTTCATGTATCCCTGCTGAACGGTTGGTGTATTAAACCTGCCCCATGCTTCCTCAAGTTTTCTCTGAGCCTCTTTATATTTCTCCTGGACTCCAGGTTGATTGAATGCCGTTACCGCTTCACCGTATTCCCCCCTGACCTTCTCTTTCTCTAACTCATAAAACCGGGATTGATACAATTTCCACAGCCTTTTTCCGACTGCTTCATTCCACACAGCCCATGCTATCGTTATGGTAAGTATAAAACTCAGAAATAGAAACAGACCTGCATATGATTTTTCTTCTTCTTTTTTCATGATATAATTCCCACCTCAGATAAAGGGAAATTGTAGTAACGTGTTTTCATTTTGACAACTTGAATATTACACGATAATGGACACGATTCTTTACTTTCAAATATCTTTATCATCTCAATGCTTAACAAAATACAATAAATATGTTTTCCCATTGCTATGCCAATTAAATAAACAGGCACTATATAATCAGAAAATCAATATTTTTGCAACTATAATGCCAAAAAATTTAAGGTGATATGTCCATGATATTATTTTTTGTAAGTATATCAAATACAGCAGGATAAAGATATTCTACAGTATATTGCCTCTCTATAATTTTACCCTTATGAACTATACAAATAACACAATATCAGTATGCAAAATTAAGACGATTCTGAAAGAATCACTTACGACAATATTAACTTGCAATTAAATTAACCTTAATCTATCATATTTGTTTAATACTCTTAAAATGAAATCCATACCTCACGTAATTTCCTGGAACCTCACAAAAGCATGTAACTTACTGTGCTCTCATTGTTATCTTCTGGCAGATAATGTTCAACCGCTCAACCCGGCGGATACTAACTTGCCAGATACCGCACCAAGTCAGGATATTCCCAACTTTAATCAGGTACAATGCGGATCCGCAAATGCCGATGAGGAACTAGACACTGAAACGGCACTTAAGGTTATAGACGAAATTGCAGAACTAAATCCAAACTTAATTCTCATTTTAACAGGCGGTGAACCACTCTTACGAAAAGACATCTTTGATTTAGCCAGTCATGCTGCCGGGAAAGGGATGATGATCCTTCTTGGCACAAATGCCTGCCTTATTAATGATAAAGTTGCTACAAAGTTGAAAGATAATGGTTTCTCCGGAATAGGGATAAGCCTGGATTCTATACACCCTGAAGTTCACGACTCAATTAGAGGCATGAAAGGTTCATGGGAAAAGGCAGTCGAAGGGATGAAATCGTGTAAAAGGCAAGGATTAGAAATACAGATACAAACCACCGTTTTTAAGAGAAATTATGATGAGATTCCGGAATTAGTCGCCTTTGCAAACGATATGGGAGCGAGGGTATTCAATCTTTTCTTCCTCGTCTGTACAGGAAGAGGCCAGGATATAACAGATATTACTTCAAAACAGTATGAGGACGCGCTTAAACAGATCTACAATCTTCACAATCAATACGAAGGAACGATGCTGGTCAGCGCTAAGTGCGCACCGCATTACCGAAGGATAGCATACGAGATGAATCCTGAATCGGCTTTAGTTAAATACTATTCAGGAGGATGTCCTGCTGGAACTAATTACTGCAGGATCACACCGGAAGGAAACGTCACAGCGTGTCCCTATATGGACACATCCTGTGGAAGTTTACGGGAAAAAAGTTTCGCGGAAATCTGGAATAACTCCGGTGTACTAAACGAATTAAGGGAGGCAGAGCTCAAAGGCAGGTGCGGAGAGTGCGAGTTTGAGGCAATGTGCAAGGGTTGCCGCGCAAGGGCATTCGTTACCACTGGTGATCAAATGGAAGAAGATTCATGGTGTGATTATGAACCCGGAAAATATGGAGGAAAAAAGTTGGAGTTTAAGGAAGAGAACACATTTGGCTTAGACAAAAAATTTGAGCTTTCGTGGAGTGAAGACGCAAAGAAAAGGCTGGGCAAAGTACCTTCCTTTGGAAAAGGAATGGTAATAAAAAGAGTAGAACAATACGCAAAAGAAAAAGGGTATACTGAGATCACTCCGGACATCATGAAGGAAGCCAGGGAAAAAATGGCAGTAGATAAAAAAGCGATGTTCCCCTTTATGAAACTGCTCAAAAAGAAACCTGCCAAAAACGGAAAGATTGAGTGGGAAGCCGAGGCACTGGAACGGGTAAAAAATGCCCCTGATTTTGTAAGACCCGGAATTTACAAGCTGATGGAAATACGTGCGAAAGGAAAAGGACATAAAGTAATCACCTCAGCATTCCTGTCAGAGATAAGGGATGAGTCAATGCAGTTTGCTTCCAGAAGGATGAACAAGCTGGGATTTGACAAACTCGATATGAACGCATTTGATACAGCAAAAGCAAAAACAAAGAACACAAAGAAAAAAGAGGTTATTGATGATATCAAGGACTTTCTAGCCAAAAGAGATGGGAAAAACACGGAGATTATCAACAAATTCCGAAAATACCTGTCACATGTGACTGATACAAAAGATGAAACTTAACACCCTTTCTCTTTACTGCTCAACAATTCTACCGTCGAACAGATTGAAGAGGAAAGTCTCTGTACCGTGAAGTACCGCCCCAATAGCATCCCTATTCCGAATGCCAATATATGCGCGAGATCACCCGAGATCACTCGACCCTGATCAGGGACAACAACCCAGGAGTAACTAAGACGAGCTGCAAGTAAGATCCATACCATATAAATCAAATATCGGCAGCCTTTTTGCCTCGAAAAAAAAAGCACAGACCCAAGGCATCCATAGTATCCCGCTGAAGGGCCAACATCGTGCGCAGCATAAAGCAATGAGCCTCTCCAGAGGCCAAACGAATGAAGTGGCGAAGCTATAAGCACGGAGGTAATCAAGAGTGCAAATAAGTGAGCTGCCAAGAATATTAAAATCACCTTTTTAGTTCCAAACAAATCCTCCGCAACCCCTACGCATCCAGCGAACATGAAAAATGAGATCCAGAAATAGTATGATCCACGGGTCACTATCATCGAAGATGCTATCCGATACAATTCCCCGTCAAATAAATGATGCGGGGCAAATCCGATTATTCTACTCCACTCGCCGCTAAGCGAAGCGTTGTGTGAAGAGGAAATGAATGCGCTTATTAGAAGCACAAAGATCCCAACTATCGTTATGGGATATCTCAGTACTGTTCGTTTAAAGGCAACTGAATTGATGTGTTCAGCACTCAATGAAATGGTAAAAAATTGCTTTTTAGACATATTCAAATGCTAGTAAAATAATCGTCAAAATTCAAGAATTTTCTGAAAACTATACTTCAAAGAACCGGAAAAAATATTTTTCAGTAAACCAGCTATAAACTTATTTCATAGGTTGTGTGAATAACGTGGGGTCAAAGTTCGGTTTCGCAGGTATCGCGACGGGACGGCGGTGAAAGAAGATACGCGATTGCGCCGAAGCCGATTGTGACAAGCCCTCCCACCGCTTGTCCCGGAGAGTCGATTGCCGATAAAGCTGCGGTGAAAAGCGTTCCGCCAACAAAAATGATGGGTGGGATCGGATAAAACCGACCGCGAATACGCTCGCCCGCTTGACCGCGTGCCCAAAACAGGAGGCTGACGGTCAGCGCCGCCGTCACCGACAACGTGAACCCCAAATAGCTGAGTAGCTGTTTGAGAGTCGAAAGATGAATGACCACAATCGCAAACACCGTCTGCGCCCAGATCGCAACGACCGGCGGTCGGCCCGAAGATCCCAAACCCGAGAAGCGAAAGCACCTCGGTAAAACACCATCGTCGGCCATCTTTGCATAGACTCGCGGCCCACTCATGATGAATGCGGATACCGACGTAAAAAGGCCAAACAGAATCACGACTCGTACAAACGTCTCAAACGAAGCTCCGCCGATAGCCCGTGCCGCTTTAGCGGCCACATCAGGCTGGCCGGCAACCGCTTCCACCGGAGCACCGAAAACGAAGATGACGTTCAAGATCAGGTAGCATGCGGTGACCAGCAGTGTCCCGAGCAACAAAGCTCGCGGCACATTGCGGTCAGCATGTCTCACTTCGCCCGCAACGTAGACCGCTGCATTGAAACCGCTGTAGCTGAGTGAAATCCATACGAGTGCTGTGGCGAATTTCAGTGCAAAGTCGAACGAAGGAGTAGTCATCGAGGGAACGATTGTCGTTGGGACAGCGGCGGCGTTGTTATTCACCATCGACCAAACCGCTATCGTGACAAACGCAGCGATGAGAGAAAATTTCAGGATCACCACCGCATCCTGTATCCTGGCACCCGGCCGAACTCCGATCGTATGCAAAATCGCTGCCAGGACAACGACAGCGGAAGCGACCAGGCCAGGCGAAAGTTCGGTTTCCAAACGCAAGTAGGTTTCGAATGTCGTCGCGGCAAAAGCGGTTGCGCCGGTAAACCCTGCCAAAATCGATACCCATCCAGCCATTAACCCCGCGATCGGATGCAACGAACGCGACAGGAACAGATATTCGCCGCCCGACTGAGTCAATTCCTTTGCCAACGCTCCGTAGCAAATCGCGCCGCTGATCGCGATCACAGCGCCGACCGCCCATGCCACGACGACCCACCCGGGCGAGCCGAGATCGGCTAACGTGAATCCACTTGTCGTGTAAACACCCGCGCCGATCATGCTGGCAGCAACCAGCGACGTAGCCGACAACAAATCGAGAGGCGAATTGTCGGACGCGCTCGAAGGACTGTTCAATCTCTCACGGCTCATGGTTTTCTAAATTCCAAATAATAATTCTCTTTAAACCCTGAAATCTTTCGTTCAGCAGCCAACTCGAAGCCGACCGATTGAATTTCGTCAATGAACGTTTGCTTGCCCGCTCGTACGTGGCTGAGCGTCCATTCACGCGCAACCCCAACAATGCATTCGAAGTCGATGACGATCAAACGCCCACCCGGAGTCATCGCTTCGAAGATTGAAGTCATCGTTTGCCCGGGATGTTCAAAATGATGATAAACGTCACAAATGAACGCGGCATCCACCGATCCCGGCGGTAAGCAAACCGAGTTATCGTTGCACATCACGGTCGTCACATTCGTCTTCTTATGCTGATCGAACAACTTCGCCAAATGCTCGACAAACCGGGGAGAAATCTCGACCGCATAAACCCATCCGGTATCACCTACCGCATCCGCCATCAATAACGAATAATACCCTGTTCCCGCACCGACATCAGCAATTCGCTCGCCCGGTTTCAAATTCAGATGCCGCATGATGTCGTCGCGAGCATGATAGACTTCGCGGCTTTCGACTTCGAATCGCTCGACAAAGCTCTCGACATTCATCTCAGGATCCAAGAATACTTTGTTGATCTCGAAAACACCACTCGGTGAAGTGACGTCGACAGCCTCTTGAGCGATTAACAAAGTGCATTGGTACAACGTGAAAATCAAGACAAGCGAGCTAAACAGTAACACGTAAATTCGTTTCATGGATGGTTTTCCTTTCTTACGACACAAAATAGGGACCGCGACTATTTTATGAAGCGAATGGTCATACAAAAGAATAATAAACGGTCGCTGTCCATATTTTCCCCATTACTTTGGGATACCAATCAACTATAGAAACAAGGAGATACCCTTTTCTGTACTTTTTTGTGGTCCGAATTTAGTAATACTTTAGTTAACGGACCCATTCATATGGATCTTGCCTTTTAGATGCTTTGTCTACTTCACTCATATGCCGGTAAGCACAAGGAAGACATGAACATTCGGAACTCTGCTCTAACCAGATATCGGATAATACCGACCTTATCCAAAATAGAATATTATGAGTATAGCTGTATGTTTCGTGCTCGTGACCCGCATACTTTCTCTTTAATATACTTTTCAGGAGTATCTTGTTTATCTTTTGGAAGTTTTTTGTAGCAATCAATAATTTTATCCAAAACCCCTAATGCTTTATCGACCGTGTTTTTTTGTTGTACCGTAAATTTACCCATGATACTTATCCTCCTTTATCTGCCCAAATGGCAGCACCAGATAGGTTTTCCGGATGAGTTGGCCTGTCACCATTTCAACCCGATTCGGTACGTTGTCCGTAAGGCTTGAAGCGGCAGCCTCAATAAATATTAAATCGCATAGTTATTGGTGGTTGGCTTCATGCAATGGTTATGTGAGTTCGTGAACTGCTTTGTAAATACTTACTTCTTTTTTAAGCCGCTTTGAAAGTTTATCTTCTTCAATGTCGAGGTCGTAATCCATTTGCAATCCTAGCCAAAACTGTGTGGACATTTTAAAATAATGTGCTAAGCGAAGTGCTGTGTCAGCTGTAATTCTGCGTTTTCCATGTACTATTTCATTGTTCTGCGCGGAGGAACACCAATATCATTGGCCAGTTGATTTTGACTTAACCCCATTGGTTTCATCTTTTCTGTACTCATTATACAATCTCCTAATGATAATCTGTTATTTCAACATTTCTTGCTTCACCATTAGACCACTTAAAACAAATTCTCCATTGGTCATTTATTCGAATGCTATGTTGTCCTTTTCTATTGCTGTGCAATGCCTCAAGGTGATTTGTTATAAATAGTTTATTTTCTTAATTGCTTTATCAACTTGTTATATTCCTCATGTGATCCGATCCAAAACCAGGTTACAACGTTTTTGCGATCTCTCACGCTCAGTGCACGCCAATGTAAACCAATTCGTACTGAAAATATAGGTCGTATTTGGTGGACTTGTTTGAATTCTAAGGATTTATCAAAAGGATTCTTTTTCCAGCGTTGATAGGTTGATTTTGCTTGATGTTTTATTTCTTTTGGTAAGTTCCGAAAAGATTTTCTGAAACTTGGAAGCACGTGGGAAATCATAATTTATCCCATCCGATTTCCTCTGCTTTACCCTGTTTCGCATCTTCTAAAGCTCTATCTGCTAATATCTCTAATATATCTTGAGATTCACTGAAGGTCTTTTCCCATTTCATTTCATCTTTTATTCTTTCTATGCAATCTGGAGACTTCATTTCCTGTATCCAATGACTAGCCAATATTTTTTGTTCATCCTCTGAGAAATTTGAAGCAATTTCGAGGACATCTTTAATATATGGTAACATTTATCTTCTCCTTTAAAATACAGCTAAATTATGTGCAAGTTTTCACACCATGAATATATCGCATCTAATATAAGTTGTTAATGACTATTTCACGGATTTTATAACGTTTTGGATGACACGCGAGAGAATAAGTAACGGCTTAGTAAGCATAGGGGCATAGACCGCAGGTATATTTCGAGTCGTTGTCCATCCATTTGTAAATTAGCTTTGTGTTGTGTTGTGTAGAATGATAATTATTTATTTAATCTTTTTTTGGAGCTAATTTTTATGTATTTAATGATAAAAGATGCGATACTGGAACTATTAATCCCTTGGGCCATTATGAGTGCATTTGCAGTATGGGCTGTAATTACTATAGCGTTTTTCCTTTCTGGAATGCCACTTTTGACTATTTTAAAAAAGGAATTAATGTTTATTCTGAATCTTAGAATTTGGTATATTTGGAGCACCTTCCATTCTTAACCATTGGACATTTTCTTTTGTTGATGATAATTTTAATTCGTGCCTTAGTTCGTTCCGAAGATCATTTAGAAGTGGATCGAGTTCTAATATTGATGTTGTTGGATAATTAGAAAGCATAATATGGGTTTTTTTAATTTGAGATGTTGTGCCAAATAACTGTATGTCCGCAATTGCCCCTTCAATATGTTGAAAGTATTGAGAATTTTTTTCTGGATGACGTTGTACAGAATTTGCGAGATTACGATAAGCACTTATTAAATATTCAATCTGTATGTCTTTGAGTCTGTTTTGACGATCTCTTTTTAAATTAAGATAATGAACACAATACCATCCAAAAACAACAACAAGTATAGCAATTGTAGATAGAATAATATTCCAAGTTTTTAATTCTAAATTACACATTCGTTTTTAGCCCAAAAAAAGATTTACCTTTCGTATGGATTTTATAAGACGTTACTAAAATAATTTAACAGTAAGAATACATGGAAAAATACTTAGTGAATTTTCCATGTTTGTATATTAACTAAATAATAACATTATCAGTTGCAAAAGCATAGATTCCGACACAAAATAGTGACAGCGACTATTTTATGAAACGGATGGTCATACAAAAAATAATAAACGGTCGCTGTCTCTATCTATTTCTATTTTCCATTTTGACCTGTCGAACTTCGATTAAGATTATTAACGTAAGTTTTTCTCTACTTCATCAATAGGAATTGTTTCATCACTACTTTTGAAGTCATCAAGCATAGAAAGGAATTTGTGATTCTTTCGTAAAAGCTCTATCTCAGAATCGAATTCATCTGTTGAACTAATAACAAAAGACTCCCCATCTATTGTTTTGATAAGTAGTGATTCCTTTTTTGCCATATCTAAAAGTTTTTTAATAGATGGTACATCTGATGATATATCTATTGTTTTCATAAGACTATCTCCTCTCCATCAATAATTATTTTTTCATGATCTTTTATACCAATTGCCAGAATTCGGACTATTCTTTTTGTTTCGTCTATATCATAAAATACTCTATATGGATCAACTCTTAATTCCCAATCTGCCAGAGGATTTTCCCGCAGTAATTTCTTATTCCTTGTTACCTCATTGGGCTTATAAATAAGTTGGTTCTTGATATTGTCAAGTATCCTATTTCTATCAAACTTCCTGAAGGCTTCAAGATGTCGATATGCTGGTTTAGAAAATTCGATTGCATATGATGGTTCAGCCATAACGTCATATTACTATTAAACAATGAGTTTGGTAAGAAAGTTCATATGTTTACTTCCCCGTAAAAACAAACTTTAATCAGAACAATTTGTCCACATCCTACTATGGCATAGCTTTTATGTGTTAAGAATTGAATGGGAAAAAATGATAAGGCTATATATTGTTGAAGTCAAGAAAAAATAGGGCACTACGATCCGCCTATACTGCTTTAATACGCATCGTCACGGGCGATGCACTCCATATTACTCTCTTTCAAGAATATGGTCAGAGAAGAATATTTTTATATATTAAACCATGGCGTAACCCATATATATTTGAGGTGAAATACTAACTTCAAAAACATCTTGATTGGCAATCCCATCATGGACAGGAATAAAAATACCACCAGTGAATATCGTATTATTCCTAATTTCTCAAGCGTCCGGTTCCCTGTTACTTTCAGGAAAAGAAATGGTATCACCATACCCAGAAAGAAATAAA
>JANLHC010000272.1 GCA_024654465.1 Candidatus Scalindua sp. | reverse complement strand
ATAGTAAATGTAAGTACAATTAACTAAATTTGTGTTTGAAAGGTTTTGAAAATGGAAAAGGTTCATGAAATGGTAGTCAAATGTGTTGAAGTATTAGACCCGGAAATAAAAATTCAATTTGAAGATGTTCCGGCCGGATATTCGTTGCCGGACAAAAAGCAAATCATACTTCCTCTGTATCAATATGATTTCCTGATGATATTCAGAGCCGCTTTGCGCGAGACCGCACATGTTCTGTTTAGCACCAAGGTCCCTGAATGTAATCTGGAATATGATGTATCCATGTCCCTGGATACTATAGAGCAGGCATACGTCAATTATCACTTTTGCCAGCGTTTTCCAAAGTTTGAAGTAACATTAAACAGGTTCTATAAGGACGGTATTGGAGGCGCTACAGTTGGTGGAGTTATAGGTGCTGATGACTTCTGGAAGGAACTTGAATATGTCCTGTTTGATGTAGACGTAGCGGAAGGATGCTATAGTGACCGTTGCAGGAAATTATATGACAATGGTATTATTAACGAACTCTGGAAAATAATTCAATCAGCCAAATCTACAGAGGATCTCATACCCGGGGCAAAAAGCCTGGTACAGAGGTTCAAAGATCTGAACCTTGATTTTCCCGGCATAGACAGGAGTCATACTCCTCAGTGAATATGGGATAAAGCCGATATTTCAGGAGAACTTTAAGCTGTGAATGTTGCTGTTTAAGCTTAAATGTGGCCATTTTTACACGGCCTCAAACATGTATAAAAATTATTGATAATGTTTTTATAATTTTACACAGGAGAGAGAACAGAAAATGGATATGTACGAATTCAGAGTAACAGTTAGTTGGGAAGGCGGTGGAGATCAGCTATTCATTATCAATGTAGAAGCAGGAAACGAAGAAGATGCAAAAGATCAGATAGGATATTTAGTCAAAAACAAACTTGAAGTACTGGCTTTAGCACAAATAAAGGTAGGATGAAGTAAACGCATCCTACCTTATAAAAAAAAATGAGTATTGCAGGCCCTATCGAAATATATATCGGGCTTCCTGAAGAATATCTTCAGGAAGCCGCCGAACTCTTCTATGATTCGTTTCAACAGAAGTTTTATCCGATCATGAACAGCAGGGAACAAGCTATCTCTTTCCTGCAGAAGCATCTGAATCCCAGGGGCACAATGGTGGCCTCAAGAGGAGAAAAATTGTTGGGCATAGCCGGCTTACAGTACGAAGGATGCCATTTCTTCAGCCCTTCTTTATTTGATTTAGCTCGCGAATTCGGCTGGCTGAGAGGCATCATGAAAATACTCAAGATGCGCCTGTTTAATTCGCCTGACCGGAAAGGTGAATTGTACTTGAAGGCCGTTATGGTCCGCTCCTCAATGCAGGGCAGAGGAGTCGGCACACACCTGTTAACAGGTATTTCAGATTTTGCATGGGCGCATGAGTTCAGCACAATAAGACTGGACGTCGTGGACACAAATCCTGATGCACGACGTTTTTACGAACAACATGGTTTTGTTGCTACCAAAATCCGAAGGTGCCCTCTACCTTTTCAGTTTTTATGTCGTGACATGGGATTCTCATCAGCCATTACAATGATCAAGAAAATTTCGTGAGAACTCCGGCTTTATCATTATAAGAGAGGTAAAGAAACAGGGTCACCCGTTCTATATACAACTTCAAAAAGGGAAAATTTTATTTTATACTATGATTTTGAAAGAAAAAGGAGGGTTTGAAAGTTGAAACTAAAAATAGTATTGTCAATTGCCTGCTGCTTATTTCTCGCAGTTACATCTAATGTATATGCGGTAACAAAAGAGGACTTAACTAAGAGAATTAACAGATCTCACAATTATCTTGAAGAGATAATGGAAATTCCTGAAACATCAATACCGTCAACGCTTTTAAAAAGTTGCCAGGGTATTATAATAATGCGCCAGTATAATGCCGGATTTATTTTTGGAGCCAAGGTAGGTCAAGGTATCGCACTGACCAGGGATATAAAAACGCGCAAATGGAGTGCACCTGCCTTTGTTGCCAGTGGTGAGGCGAGCTTCGGGTTCCAGATTGGAGGACAAATGGCCGACGCGGTAATCCTGATAATGAACAGGTACGGAGTAGAGTCATTGTTGTTTACCAAATTTAAAATAGGTGTCGATGCAGCTCTTGCATTAGGTCCGGTAGGAAGAAATACAGAGGCTAAGATAGGGCCGAATACAGCATTTCTAGTATATTCAAAATCTAAAGGGTTGTATGGAGGACTTACTTTTGAGGGCGGGTTTATCTCACAGGATGATGGTGCCAATAAAGAGTTTTATGGCAGAGAAATATCTGTAAAAGAGATATTCCAAAACGAGGACAATGTGCCTGATGAAGCGAAAGAACTGATTAGAACATTGGAAAAATATTGTAACTTTTAGCTTGTTAAATGTGAGTGGATAGGTGACATGAACCCCTACCCACTCACACGCTATCGATATTTACATTTCCTATCTTTCCATTACGTCAGTCGGGTTAACTTTGGGAGGCATGATCGAAGGGATCACTTCACCTTTTTTCAGTGCCTTAAGTTGAATCTGTGCCTGGGTTTTTGTCGCCAGACCGAAGATCTTAATAAAGCCGAGCGCCGCATTATGTTCGAAAGTATCCCCGGCATCATAAGTTGCCAGTGAGTGATCGTACAATGACAGAGGTGATTTTCTTCCAACGACAACACAGTTACCCTTGAAAAGCCTGAGGCGTACCGTACCGATAACAAATCGCTGATTGCTTAAAATATAAGCTGCCAGGTCCTGGTGAAATGTTGAAAACCACAAACCGTTATAAACCATATCTGAATACTGAGTTGAAACTATCTCCTTAAACCGGTGAGTATCCTTAGTCATAACAATTTCTTCAAGTGCCTGGTGAGCTTTGTAGAGAACTATGGCAGCAGGTGATTCATAAATTTCTCTGGATTTTATACCAACAATACGATTCTCAAGATGATCAATTCGTCCTATACCATTATCACCGGCTATCGTATTCAATTTGTCAATGAGACTTATTCCATCCATCTCCTGTCCGTTCAAGGTTAAAGGAATACCATTTTCAAAACCTATTTCTATGTATGTCGCTTCATCAGGAGCATCCTTCGCGTTTTTTGTCATTTTATATATATCTTCAGGTGGCTCTTCCCATGGATCTTCAAGTATTCCGCATTCAATACTTCTTCCCCATATATTTTCATCTGTGCTGTAAGGGTTTTTGGTACTTACGTCAATGGGAATATTGTGTTCCTTAGCATAAACCATTGACTCATCTCTGGTCATATTCCACTCTCGCAGTGGTGCAATTATCTGCAAAGATGGATCCAACGTATGTATGGCAACGTCAAATCTGACCTGATCATTTCCTTTCCCGGTACAACCGTGAGCCACGGCACAAGCACCTTCCGCCGCGGCAACATCAACCAGCAGTTTTGCTATCAATGGCCTGCCCAGCGCGGTCGCGAGAGGATATGTTCTCTCGTAAAGGGCTCCGGCTTGAAGCGCAGGAAAAAGAAAATAGTAAACGAAGACCTCTTTTGCATCTATAATCATAGATTTGATTGCGCCTGTCTGTATTGCTTTTTCCACTACCGGCTTCAAATCCTTATCCGTTCCCAGATCAATAGTCAGTGCTATTACGTCCATGTCGTACTTGTCCTGTATCCACTTTATGGCAACAGAGGTATCAAGTCCGCCCGAATACGCCAAGACAACTTTCTTTCTATCGGTTCCCATTTTTCCTCCTTTATTGTTATTTGAATATCAATTATGTCAATTACTTCGTTTATTTTGTATACGCTTTTAAAAAAAAATCCCTGTATCGATTACTCCTGTCAGGCAAAGAGCCTGCCGCCTTTAGCCTGATCATTACCGGTATAGTCCTGGCAAGTGTTCTGACTGCCCATATGCTGAATGCAAAACGAACTATTGGGTTAATCGATTTGCTTAACACGAAGTTGTACATAAAATACGCAGCTAACAGTCCAAAGAAAACGGTTGCAATATATAAACATGTTTTGCTCCCGTAGCGGATACCATAACCTAACCCGATTATCACACACCCTATGACAATACTCTTTATTCCATATCCCCTTGTTGAGAGAGAGGCGATTCCCGCGATGGCAGCAATGCTCAGGCTTGTATAAAGAATCCCGAGAAAAATTGTCAGATTTGCTGTCAATCCGACCCTTTTTTCGGGAGTGAGTTTATCTTTGGAAACCATCAAAGTCGTCTTCAG
>JANLHC010000271.1 GCA_024654465.1 Candidatus Scalindua sp. | reverse complement strand
CCCCCCATAATCTCTCGAAACAATTTGCCGGTTAAGGAGGTGATGGGTATGTTGCTTAAGAGGCATAAATCCCAGTTAATTTCCTGAAACAGGTACTCGGCTATTGCCTTAAGAGTTTCTCCTTCTCTCCCTTTATAGATGATAAAATCAAGATGGTCGGAAGAGATCGGCATCGTTCCCAGGAATCGTATGTATCTTAAGATCGTAATGCCACCTATCTTCTTTTTGTCCATACACAACGGTGCAATACCAATCAGATTTTCTGTTTCATCATATACGGTCAGGAGGAAGAGTTGCTTGTTATCTTTAAAACACCCCCACCATGTGTACATCCATTCCCAGGTAAGGAAGATTGTGTCACTTCTACTTTTCTTCAAGAGAGAGGTCCACTCTCCTTTTAGTTTTGAAAATTCATTTTGGGTATTGACTTTTTTAATAGATAACATTGATAGCTAAGTGGTTTTGTAAAAAGAGATAAGATTGCAATTCTTTAAACTTATGAAAAAATGCTATTTGTCTCGTAATTTCCGATAGTACGGATGTATAAAATTTGTGGAAACTGATACGATTAAAAATGCGCATCCTATGATAAATGAGAATCCAAAAAGAATAGTCAGTTTAGCAAACAGGTCCCAGGGATACTCTATAAAGGTGGATGAAGTCCAGATTGTTAAGCTTATACCAATTCCGAATACCAGTGGTAAAATGGTAGTTGAAAAAAAAGATAACAGTGACGTGTGCGGAGCTGCCTGTTTTATTAACCAGATAAGAATAGTTACAGGGACGATATACCTGCTGCCAATTACTATAACCGTCATTACTATTTGCTTGGCCAGGACTGATCCAAGAATAAATCCATCTCGCAGTTCAAATATTTTTAAGTCAAATTCATTTCCGGGTAAAAGATATAGCACCCAGATTACAAGTGTTACCATGCTCCCTTTTGCTACAACCGATGATTTTTCAGAAATAGACCATACGGCTAACAAAAGAGGGAAAGCAACTATGTGTGATATATGATTGATACTGCCTGATGTCCCCAGGTAAAAAAAGACAATCCATAAGGTCATCAATATATCGAGCGTTTTTGGTGTCCTGCAACTTACAAAAACCAACGCTACTAAACTTAAGAGTAGCAAAATAGTTTTTACTCCCACACTTAAAGGACATGCAATTATGACGATACACGGAAGCACTCCAATTATTCCATAACCGATGATGGTTATTCTTCTTTTGTCAAACCGTAATCGCCAAAAAAGAAATGCAATGCCCGCTAATAACACGATTAATGACAAGACCCACCTGCTCGGCATGGTTATGGGATGATAAACATGGTAGAATGTCAGCCTTCTTATAGCCATACCGGCTAATATTGCGAAGAAAATTACCAGCCAGGCCGGGTGACGTGTTACTCCCCATGAGAATATAGGTATACATACAACCGCCCAGTTTAGAGGATGATAAGGATTAGTTACTATGAAAACTATTGAAAATATGAGTATCAAAAAAAACGGTAGAGAAACACTTTCTGAATAGGCCTTTTCCTTTTTGGTAATTTTACTGTAAGACATCGGTAAAATTACCATGAGAATTAAGGCCAGACCAATTTTTATGGGATTGTCGAAAATATTGTTAGCGCTGAATGGAAAGTGATTGGACACATAGCTCAAAACTCCGAAATACAATTCAATAGATGTCAACATGCAGAGAATGCAGATCCAGAATGCAATACATTTAAGCTTAGAACTTATTGTTCCTGAATAGTCGTTACTGGAGAGAGCGACAAAAGTAAAGAGTGTTAAAGAACAAAGAGTTGCTAATACAATAAGTATACATAAGGCTGGTGAGCTCTTTCTTCCCATTTTAGTGAGACGTATTTTGCGCAGTTCATCCAGATTTGATATATTAGAGTTGCCGACAATTTTTTCAGAAAATTTGTTTATCAAAATAGAATGATTTTCAGGAGACAATGAAAGTATATCAAGGGCCGGTAACGCGGAAGACGCATAAAATGGAGAAACCCCGGCTAAAAGAGATAAAGTCGGTGCCCAGTCAATTTGTAGCACTTTTTTGGGCCCACCGATATTAATTCCTGGCCCTGTGAGGACAAATGGAGTATCTATAACAAATTCAGTGCGGTCTACGTGGAAGCCGTTAGTATCTATGCCATGTTCCGCAGTAATCAATACTATATCATTATCAGTAGTTAATTCGACAAGTTGACGCACATAGTTATCAAGTAATTTAAGAATTGGTACATAGTTGGGTGAAAGTGGAGTTTCAAGATGTCCTATAAAATCCATCGTAACAAATTGAACTGCCGCAAGATCCCACTGGTCATTTTTCAGGAAATCATAGGCTTTATCAAAAGTATATTTAGCATCTTCCCGGTACTGACTGAAAAGAAATCCTTTGGGCGTAAATGCGGATATATCAGTATCTAAGCCATAAGCGCCACGCAGGCAGTCAGAGCTGAAGATTACTGCACGCTTATTTTGCCGAGTTACACGCCTGAAAAGATTGTCATAAGCAGAAAGCTTTACTGATGAAGCCGAAAAATCGTCAATAATAGTAAAAGGGCTTGATATTACACCTGAGAATATTGCGTGATCTCCTGCAACTGATAAGGGGGTTGAAATTACCCTGGAAGTGCCCCAGGCTCCTTTTTCTCTGAGGCTGGAAATATATGGCATGTTTTCACTAAACGTGGAATCCTTACGTGTAGAGTCAAGGAGAATTATGAGTACGCGTCCTTTACGCGGAGACAACAATGGGGGATTGTTTATTTCCTGATAATCTTCTTTTTCTTTAACCGACAGCAATTGTATGCTGGTATAAATTGCTGTGGGAAAAAAGATTAACAGCGCCAGTACAAAAAAAATGATTTTTGAATAGTTAGCCCGTGAAAAATTATTTCTGAGTGGAGAGTTCAATTTTAATCTTTAAAAGATTATTTGGTAAAGAATGGATTGCTCCACTTGTTAGTAGGATATATGGATAATGATAGTATTACAATCAGGAAAAAACAATATCTTTTTCTCTACTCAGTTTCAACTGATTGTTGCCTTTTTGATTGACGGATGTTCTCCTCCTGCCTAAAATAACATTATTATGGAAAAAGATAAAATCATATTTTCAGGTACGATTCTGTTTGGTATGCTCCTGATTTTAGCGGGATTTATCATTACACCGGATAAAATGGTACCGATTATAGGTAAGTACTATGCGCACACAGAACTGGATGATGTTATAAGAGAGGAATATATTCAGAAAATAAGAGTGTTGGAAATAGATATTATTATCATCGGTATTATCATTTCAGGAGCCGCATTCAAGTGTTCTTACCTGATGGAGAAATTGACAAAATTAATAGATTATATAAAAACGGAGAATAAACGAACAGCAAAGACCTTGATTATTCTTGTTTCTATCTATTTTCTGTTTTCCAGTCTGGTTACGTTCGCGCCGGAGATACTGAGCATGCAATACAATATTTTGTATAAAAGCAGCTTGACAGATGAAGAAAAAAGAGGGATGGTTGAGGGAGAGTTTTATGAATTTATCAAAAGGTGCAGACAATTAATTCCTGAGGACGCGCATGTGCTTTTACTTGACAACACGAAACACAAACATGGTGTCACCAGCTACTATCTTTATCCGCGCAAACTTTACTTTAACCAATCAGCCGTTACCGCTCTTGACGGGATTAGCCATGATTGGATCAAAGAAAACAATATTACATGGTACATTAATTATGCTCCTGTTAACTTTGATCTTAATCATGCAGAGATAGGAAAAGTAGAATAAAGTATGAGTTTACTCAAATTGGGGGGGATAGTATGAAGAATAGACTTCTGGTTGAGTATAATAAGATAACTGGGCATTTTTCCATTTATCAAATCTTTTAATCAGTTCCGAAACAATGTCCTTATTCTCTAATGCATGATTGATTTTTTCCAGTGGATCGGTATCTAAATTATAGAGTTCCAACTCTTCCCCTGGATAACTTCGCAGCAATTTCCATGGCCAGCGGATTATTCCATCTTGCCGTTTCATTGCATCACAGTAGAGATAAACATACTTCCTCGCCTTACTGAATGGCGAGATACCTTGAAAGCTATAAGGCTGCGAAATATTTAACATATCCAGGATTCCACTCGTCAAATCAATATGACTCACAGGAAAGGAAATGGTTGCTGGCTTAATATTGGATTTTCTTGGGGGTTTTATTAGAGCAAATGTTCGTGCAACTTCATCGTGCATTGGGCCAGCATGATTTGGGTAGCCGTGTTCATAAAACGCTTCTCCGTTGTCACCTACAACCATAAACAAACAATCATCCCAAATCCGTTCTTCTTTTAAAAATAAGACGAAATTCTCTATCAATTTATCTACATTATAAAATGCATTCAGGTATCGATTGCGGACAATTTCAAGATTTTTTCTGGGCCAGGCACCAAACATGCCTTCAAATTCTTTCATCGGTTGGAAAGGCATTTCAGCCTCTTCTGATAAATAGTAGCTATAGTGAGTATTTTGTAAGTTCATCCCCAGAAAAAACTGCTTCTTGTCGCGTAGGTTCGCAATCCATTGGCGAGCAACTCCTAATGTTTCTGTATCAGGAATTGATCCAATCGTTTGGATTTTCTTTGCAAATACAGCAAAGCCGTCGTCCTTCTCATCTAAATACGTTTTTCCCTGATGATCTGGAGCATGGTAAAAGAAATCAACTCCCGGATTTTTCATCCAGTTGATCATTCCGCCCCATGTCTCGTTCTGTGAAGTAATATAGGCAGTTTGATATTCCAATGCCTTAAACACCTCAAATACAGACTTTCCCCGATGCGGTGAATTATGTTTAAACCTATAGAATTTTGGTGATCTTAAAGGGAATTGTGAATGCCAGAAATTTACATCTGCATAAATGGAGTGTGACGAAACGGCGTAAGCCCGCTCAAAAAAAATACTTTGAGGAATCAGCGATGCCAGGAAAGGAACAGGAGATGGTTCGTATTTGGCTAAATCATGGCGCATTGATTCTATACATATAACAATAATTGGAACTTCAATTGAATGTCCTTTATAATTTATTTTCCGTTGCTTGGGAATTAATGAATAATCACCTACTACATCAATTATCTTGTATTTTGTCAGTGAAGAACTTGCCATGGTGATGATGCCGTTCTTCTGATATTGCCATGGCTGCTTCAGCCAGACATTAAATACTACAATATATACAATTACCGCCACGCCCAGTAGCTTAAACATTTTAGGAGAAAAGAAGCAGTTTGTTCGACGAAAAGTTTTCAGAAGCCCCCATTGGGTTATGGACAATACGCCAAAAACAGTCACTATGATGATTAAAAGCAAAGAGGGGGAGAACCGTTTCAGGTGCCATGATAAATAACCTAACTGCTGAAATCCGAATATTACTAATTCTCGGTTAAGAAATTTTTCGTTGTACCACATATAATACAAATTAGTAATTTGTAGCCATCCCGCTATACCGAAGCATGTCCATATGCAGATCTTTAACACTCGCTTGAATAAAGCATGTTCACTTCTGTCTACTATAAGAGCGACGAAATTGTAAAAAACCAATATGCAAAACCAGATAACAGTTCCTTGCAGAAAAAGACTAAGAAGTTCTGTGACATCCAGGGATCTGCTTTTTTCTAAATGTCTGAAGTTGAGAGTGATGAAAACTCTCAGGTTTTCACGGTTGCAATTAAATACCTTGAAAAGTACTCCTGTCTCTATAGCGCTCAGAATGAAAGCGATGACAGCATTGCCCTGCCAATTGATTTTCAGAACTACTGTATTGAGCATGGAGATGATATTTTTTGTTTTTGTCATGTTATGTGCGAATATTGGTTATGTGCTACAGAAGGAACCGTTCCTGTCAGTATCCTTGATTGTGAGTTTTTATTGGTTGTTCAGGTAGGTGATAAGACTTTGCTTTTATACCAACGGAAAGATTAAAGCAAATATGACAAAATGTCAACCTTTTTCATCCTCGGTGCTCAATCCTTCAATTGACAATTAAGTGATCTCTCAAATGGTTTGTCTGCTATAAACATTTGATTAGATAAATGACAAGATTGAAGAATGAGAAAGAGGTAAACAATACTGGAATATGGTTGACCTTTGAATTAAAATGAACGCTATTGTCGGAGCAACGTACAGACTGTGTCAAAAACTTACAGAACGATAGTACCTTTTCAATAGATACCAGGTTATATTTAAAAACTCACACAAAATGCAATGTTAATAGTTAAACTGGTTCTTTCAATTCTGGCTATTTACCTTATAGGGTTTGCTGCCCTCAAGTATGTTTTGCCGGATGTAAGGCGGCACATATTGGAAAAACTGGCATTATCTTTTGGCCTGGGTACCGGCATAATCTCCATGGTTATGGTCTTAATGTTTCACGCGAGAATTGAGGTTGACCGGACTAATTTGTTTTTATTCTTTGCTCCTGTTTTAGTTGTTTTTTTCTATGTGGAAAGTAGGCAGAGATTCAGACAGGGTACATCTAGAGC
>JANLHC010000269.1 GCA_024654465.1 Candidatus Scalindua sp. | reverse complement strand
ATAATCAATAAGAGAGTCAATGATTTCACGCCTCTCTTCCTTCACAGCCTTCCAATCTCTGCCTCCAAAGTGTTGACAAACCGCAAATCTCTTCAGTCCTGCGTTTTCTATCGCCTTGATTATGGACGACATCTCAGACAAGTTGAAACTTCCAATCGTAATCCTCACACCACATCCCACCCCTGCATCTCTGAGGTATTTTATAGCAGGCAAAGCTTTTTCTAACCCTGCAATAACGTCCATAGCGCCGCTTATCTGAGAAAATCCGTCCATATCAATTCCCACATAGGAAATACCGGACCCCGCTATCTCCCTGGCTGTTTTCCCTGTTATAAGGGCTGCGTTGCTGGATAAAATAATCCTCAACCCCTTATTATGGGCGTGGCCTGCAAGTACAAAGAAATCATCTCTGGTTAAGGGCTCTCCCCCGTAGACAGAAATCATCGGAACCTTAATTGACGCCATATGATCAATAAACTCTAAGGCTTCCTGTGTGGTTAACTCATCACTATCTGCCTCAAGAGCAGAGTCGAGGTGGCACATATCACAGGAAAAGTTGCACTTCCGGGTAATATTCCAGGCAACCATAGGGGCTTTGACATTTGCGTATCTGATGAGATGTTTTGGCACCTCATCAGCCCTTTTGTTGTGATGTTTTTTTACATCACGGGCTGTCTCCCTTACATTGAGCAGCCGGCTGAAGTTAATCATGCCTCGCCTCCTCACGCACTGGTTTAAGGATCTCCTCTTCGGTTAAGTAGCAGCTCGGATCAGGGGCACCAAAGTCGTCATAAACCGCGAGGGCCCTGGCCCTTGAGCCGCCCCTGCATATTTTCAAAAATCTGCATTCTGCGCACTTACCATGAAACAGACTTTCCCTGTTTCTGAGCTTCCACAGAAACTCATTATCACCGTTCCATATATCTTTAAGGCTTCTCTCCCTGATGTTCCCCAGTTCGGTTTTCAGGTGTTGACTGGCGTAAACATTGCCTACTTCGTCTATGTAGGCTAGCTTTTCCCCGCAGCCTTCACCTCCGTTGCGAAGAAAGTGTTCGTACGCTGCCTCGGCTTTTTGTGGATCTTCCTCCAACACTTTCATGTAAATGTAGGCGGCGTCAGCGTAGTTTCCAACGGTGAGGACCTCAAGATCGTGGTTATGGCGGTTTATCTCAACGGTTTTCCTGAACAGACTATCCACGACTCTCCGCCGCTCATCCGGCGACAAGTCGTTATTCATTAGTTCTCGTCCACGACCGGCATATTCGAGATGATAAACGCAGAGACGGTGAAAACCTTCCTCAACCAGGAGATCCATAATCCCCGGTAGCTCATGGCAGTTAAGCCGTGTTATGGTGTACCGCAGCCCTGTCTTTATCCCGGCATCGCGGAGGTTCCGCATTCCCTGAAGCGCATTGCTATAAGCATCTCTACTTCCTCTGAAGTAGTTGTTCGTCTCGGCCAGACCATCCAGACTGACGCCAACGTACCCGAAGCCGGCCTCTGCCGCCTTTGCCGCTATCTTCGGAGTGACTATAGTGCCGTTGGAAGAGACTATGATCATCAAGCCTATCTCTCTGGCATATCTCCCCAGCTCGAAAACATCCTCCCGTAAAAAAGGCTCCCCACCGGATAGTATCATGAATGGGGAGCCACAGTCCTTCAGTTCATCAAGCATTTTTTTTGCTTCATTGGTCGAGAGTTCACCATCAGAGATCGCATTACCACCGGAATAGCAGTGCATGCAATTCAGATTGCACCTCTTCGTCGTACACCATACTACAACCGGGGCCGAGCCTTCACGGCGTTTGTGACGAAGGGCATTGTTTTCAAGTTTCTCCGATACCAGTATCCTGCTAACTTCTATCATGTAACCAAACCTTTGCCCCGCTAATCTCCTCCTCGGTCAGGTAGCACGCAGGGTCTTCACCAAAAGGATCACCACAAGCAACCTCTGCCCTGACCCTGCATCCCATGCAAAGGTGACTAAGCTTGCACCTCCCGCATTTGTCCTTGAGATAACGCGTTTTATCCCTCATCTTGGCGAGTATTTCGATTTCTTCGTCAAACCAGATCTTGCTTAACTTCCTCTCCCGGATATTACCAATTGTCCGACTCTGCCAGTAGGGACAGAGGTGCACGTCCCCTCGATTGTCTACGTTCGCAAGCCCGTCCCCTGCCGGACAACCGCTCTGCATGGCAAGAAGTTTTTCCACCTCTACAACGCGCTCCGGGTCGTGCTCTGCAATGTCTTGCAGCAGGTAAATGCCGTCGGCATAATTATCTGCCGTGACAATGTTCATGCCGTTGCTCACCCTGGCTTCCTTGATTATGTAATCCATCACCTCTCTCCGCTGATCGTTAAAGATGTCCCAGTCGATAATCTCCTTCCCTCTACCCCCGTAAACGAGCTGAAAGAGTGAGAATCTTGGTATTTTTTCACGCCTGGTTATCTCAAGGACCTTGGACAACTCGTCGTAGTTTTGATTGGTAATTGCAAACCTCACACCTGTACTAACCCCTGCCTCCATAAGGTTCCTCAGCCCCTGAATTGACTTCTCAAAGGCCCCCTTGGCACCCCGAAAACTATCGTGGATCTCTTCGGTGCCGTCCAGGCTGACGCCAACATAGGCAAAGCCGGCTTCCTTGATTTTCTTCGCAGCTTCCCTGGTTATAAGGGTGCTGTTGGTAGATAGTATTGTCCTGAGCCCTAACTTCATAGCGTACACGTTAAGCTCATATATATCATCTCTCAGCAACGGCTCTCCGCCTGAAAAAACGAGCATTGGCGATTTTATAGCCGCTAAGTCCTCGATCATGTCCATCGCTTCTCTGGTTGTGAGTTCCCCAGTATCTGCCTCTTCCTCTTCCCCCACTGCGTTAATATAGCAATGGGCGCAGCTCAGATTGCACTTCCTGGTAGTATTCCAGACCACTATAGGGGAGGCAGTCTTAGAGAAGCGAAGCATCCATTTTGGCGTCTCCTTCTTGACTGCCGAGTACCTTTTTAATTCTTTCAGCGTGTTTGTGCTTTGTAAAAGCTTCGAACAATTTATCATTCGACACCGCATCTTTCAATCGTGAAAAAACAAAAAATAAAACAGGCACGGACAAATACAATTTGTCCGTGCCTTCCTTTAATCTACTTAAATGATTCGTAAAACCTGTTAATATATGTCATACATGGTGTTGTACACATTGAACTTACCCGTAGGAGTGGGAAGGTTCTTTATCCTTGCTTTCTCTGTAAGGGTCTTGTCATCAAAAACCACAATCTCACCTGCCTTGCCCTTGTCGGCATCACCCAGATTGCCCCAGACGCTTACCCAAACTTCATCTCCCGCTTTATTGTACTCCATGTGCACAGCCTTGCCATAGTCTGCGACTTCCAAAGTCTTGAATATCCCGGCACCCATATTTGCCTTGTCATATACAACAACACTTGTCCGATCTTCCGCTTTTTTACCAAGTGGAGAGTCAAGCCAGACCCATTTACTATTCGGATGGGTTTTAATGAACAGATTGCCAGAGCTAAGCGCACTTATTGTTCTGACCACTTTCCAGGCACTATCCGGGTGGTTCACCGGGTCAGTGCCTATCACGGATACCACACTATCACCAATGTGCCCCGTGGCCCAGACCGGACCGAACTCAGGATCAATCCAGTTTGCCCCTCTTCCGGGATGCGGTTTAATGCCGCCGGTATCAATAAGGGCAACAAGTTTCTTTTCCTTCGCATCTATTACGGCAACCTTGTTCCTCGCGTTTGCTGCCACAAGGAAGTAGCGCTTGGTTGAATCCCAGCCTCCGTCATGCAGGAAGCGTTCGGCCTCAATCATTTTAATTGACGGGTTGTTTGGATCAGAATAATTCACGAGCCATACCAGCCCTGTTTCTTTAATGTTCAAGACCCATTCGGGCGCGAAGTGCGACGCTACAATGCTGGCTACGCGCGGCTCCGGATGGAACTCTTCCGTGTCGTAGGTGTAGCTCAGAGTACTCACGATTTTAATAGGCTCAAGGGTCGCGCCGTCCAGAATCACAAACTGGGGTGGCCAGTAACCGCCGACTACAGCATACTTGTCCTCGAAGCCTTTGAACTTGCTCACATCGACGGATCGCGCGTCAAGAGAGCATCGAATTTCTGCTACTGTGTCAGGCTTTTTCATCCAGAGGTCTATCAATGTACACTTGCCATCTCTGCCTATGGAATACACGTATCTTCCTGACATTGACATCCTGACGATATGTACCGCATAGCCTGAATCAATTGTACTTACTACTTCTTTGGTGTCACCGTCAATAATCGCTATCTGGCCGGCATCGCGCAGGACCACGGCAAACATATTAGCAACATCACGATCGTGCTCCGGTTTAGTAGGACGTTCTTCAGGTGGGATCAACAATTTCCAACTAGCTTTAACGTTCTTCATATCCCATTGAGGCGGAACAGGAGGTTCGTTCTGAATGTACTTTACCAGGAGATCCGCCTCTTCTGCGGTGATAGTACCCATTTTTCCCCAGCCAGGCATGCCTCCACCGGTTCCAAACCATATAAACTCTCTGAGTTTTTTTGTTCCCTTGACTTTCGTCTTGCTTGGAGTTAGATCTGGCCCAGTGGCTCCTTTTCTCAAAACGCCATGACAGCCCGCGCAGCGGTCGAAGTAAATCTCCCTGCATTTTTCGAACTCTACAGGGGTAAGGACAAACTCCGTTTCCGATGCAACCTCCGACTCAACTTTTGCTTCTTCCGCTATCGCCTGTGTACCACCTGCCATAAAAGTAACGACTAACATAAACGCAATTAAAATTTCTCGCATAACTAAAACCTCCATGAAATTGGATTTGATAAAAATCTCGCCTTTCCACTAGAGCTTTGTACATTTCTACCCCCCCTTTCATGGGCATTGTACAAAAGCTTTAAAAAGGTAATATTCAAAATAGATAGATTTCATGCTCGACGAACTTTTCCGGGCAATCCGTGTTCCTATCTGCAAGCAAGCCTCGTTGCCTACCCAGGATACACATTGATCCATGGATAAACCGTCAACCCGTAGAGCACATAATCAGCAACAATACTCTATAAGAACTACTATGAAATAGTTTTTTTGAAGATAAATTAGCATTTATATTTTAATATGTAAATTGATACTATCCCTTATTTTGCTTAATATCCAAATATAAACTACTTAACTTTACGAAGTGTCTTCCACCGATGATAATATGTTTGGTAACGCACTCTAGAAATTGCGCAAAAGAAGTGCCACGGACAAAAAGATAAACAAAATAAACATGTCCGTATAAGTGCATAAACAACTTGCACTTAAACGCCTGGACTTTTAATGTGACAAGCCGTTCGCCATCTCTCCCTATTCTCCGTTTTGACAACTTGTCAATTAATATTGCAGTGCAAGAAAAAGAAGGACATTATGTCACGGGCCAGACCGCTAAATCGACAAAAAGCTATGTGTGGACTTAATAAAACTTGTTTTGTCCACTCTGAAGAAATGTAGTATTGGAAACTGCAGTAAAAAAGCAAATAACCAAAAACAATTTTTTTCTCTTTTAATCTGTCTTTTCAGCATCCTTCTTTGCTCCCGCGATGATCGCTGGAACAAGGTGTGATGGAACTATATCGTAATGTGAAAGCTCCATAGTATATGAACCTCTGCCACCTGTCATTGATTTCAGTTCTGTTTCGTAGTTTTTTACCTCATCCATAGGAATACTTGCCTGAACGATCTGGAGATCTCCAAAAGAGTCCATACCCTGCACCCGGCCTCTCCTGGAAGAAAGATTTCCTGTTACCTCACCCATAAACTCAGAAGGAATGGTTACCGCTATGTTAACCACAGGTTCCAGTAAAACTGGCTTCGCATCGTTAAATGCCAGATAAAATGCCTTTGATGCCGCTATCTTAAACGCAGCTTCAGAAGAATCAACATTATGAAAAGTACCGTCGTATAGCTCGACTTTCACGTCTACTATCGGATTATTACTTAGAATTCCCTTTGCAATTGTTTCTCTTAAACCCTTTTCCACCGCCGGGATATACTGAGATGGAACTGCTCCGCCAACAATTTTGCTTACGAATTCAAAACCGCCTCCCCTCTCTAGCGGTTCTATACGCAAATAGACTTCTCCATACTGCCCCTTACCCCCAGTCTGCTTTTTATGTTTATATTGCGCACTTGCTTTCGTTGTAATCGTTTCTTGATGAGGTATCTTTGGTTGTCGCGACTCTACCTCAATGCCATAACGGCTCTTTAATCTACTCAGGATTACATCCAGATGCAGATTACTCATCCCCGTAATAACTAATTCATGTGTCTGCAGGTCTCTTAAAACCTTAAACGTACTGTCTTCGGCTACCAGCCTGTGTAACGTTTCACTAATCTTTTGTTCCGCCCCGCTGCTCTTAGGTTCAATAGCCAGAGAAGCCATAGGATTCGGAAATTTAATATCCTTAAACTTAACTTTTACGTGAGGATCACATAATGTATCTGATACCGATATATCTTCAATTTTCGATATTGTAACAATGTCACCAGGTATGGCTCCATCAATTTCATGCTGCTCTTTTCCGAAAGTCTTAAACATATGTCCGATCTTTTCACTCTTTTTCGCACGAACGTTATAAACTTCCGGATGTTTTTTCAGTTCCCCTGAATAGACTCTAAAGAAGCTTAGTTTACCAACAAAAGGATCCGTTAACGATTTGAACACCTGCGCACTGAATGGAGCGCTTTTTGAAACCTCCACATCTTTTTCACCATCATCATTCACTCCGACACACTTCCGTACCAAACCTTTTTCAGGCGAAGGAGTGTATTTTGAAATTACGTCAACAATCTCTTCAATGCCCAGCCCATTCTTATTGTCGCAACATAAGATTGGTACAACACTACCCGAAGCAACTGCCGTAGTAAAGCACCCATGAAGCTTCTCAACATCTATCTCCTGTCCATCCAAATACTTTTCCATTGTTTCATCACATACACAAACAATCCCTTCAAGAAACTTCTCACGGCATTCATCAACGTCACCTATCACATCTTCCGGAACTTCTCCCGGCAGATTGAAGATATCTACCACCCCTTTAAACTCTGACCCATGACCGACAGGTAACATTAAAGGCATACACTCTTCAGTAAATGCATTTTGAATAGAATCCAGAAGTGCAGGATAGTCAATATTCTCACCATCCATCTTTGTGATTACAACCACTCGGGCCAGCCCTGCTTCACTTGCAATATCCCACATCTTTTGAGTGTTGACCTGTATCCCACTTGTAGCAGCAATTACTACTACTGCAGTTTCCACTGCATTTAAAGCACCGATTGCACCGCTTATAAAGTCGGGATATCCGGGAGTGTCTATTACATTAATCTCTTTACCATGCCAATTGCAATATAACACTGAAGAATCAATGGTGATCTTCCTCTCTTTTTCTTCAGAATCGAAGTCTGAAACGGAAGTACCTTCATCAACACAGCCCAGACGCTTTGTAGCTCCAGCCTTAAATAGTATACCTTCTACCAGCGAAGTCTTTCCCGACGCACCATGTCCAACAAATGCCACGTTTCTAATATCTTTCGTTTCATATTGTCCCATCGTTGCCTCCTTAGAGAGTCCACTATTATCAATTCATTCGATCATAATTCACCAAAATTCTTGAGAATCATCAAGCCATACTGCTGGCTTTTCTCGGGATGAAATTGCATTGCAAAGATATTATCTATTGAAATCATTGAAACAAATGGTACACCGTACTCCGTCTCGGCAGCAACAACTTCATCTCTATCCGGAACCACAAAATAAGAGTGCACAAAGTACATATATGGATCGGCCGGTAAGCCTTTTAAGACTGACACTTCTTTCTTCTCTCGTATTGTATTCCAGCCCATATGAGGTATTTTTAACTTTTGGCTGTTTACAGCTGACAACACATCAAACGCTTCCGTAGCCTTTCTCTGCCCGCCGGTATTATCCATGTTCAGCCTGTCAGCATCAAACCTGACCACCTCACCAGGAACTATGCCAAGACCTTCATGCACCCCATCCTCATAACTTCTCGTAAAAAGCAGGTGAAGGCCGAGGCAAATCCCCAGAAAAAGCTTGTTTTTTTTTATATGGTTTTTAATTGGTTCAATTAAATCCCTCTCCCGCAAACCATCTATCGCGTCTTTAAAGGCACCAACACCCGGCAATACAATCTTTTCAGCATTTTCTATAATGTCAGATTTGTCAGTTACAACAGTATCAAAGCCAACTTTTTCAAATGCCTTCTCTACACTCCGCAGGTTACCCATTCCGTAGTCAATAATCGCTATCATCAGTCTGTCAGAACAACAATCTCCACACGTCGATTTTTCTTCTTATCTTTTTTATTTTTGTTGCTTGCAACGGGTTGATATTCTCCGAAACCGGCAAGATACAACTTAGTAGGATCTAAATGGCAATTGTCTATAAGATAATGAAGTACAGTTGCAGCCCTCGCAGCAGAAAGCTCCCAATTTGTCTTGTAAAGTTGTTTCGTACGTTTAATTGGATCATTATCAGTATGCCCCTCAATCCGGATAGTCTCACCCGGGAAATCTTTTTCGAGAATACGACACACTTTAGACAGACTGCCTGTTGCCTCTTTCTTCAGTGTAGTCTGTCCGGAATTAAACAAAACTGACGAAGGAAGGACAACGGAAATATGACCCTCCTTGATCTTGACACTTACACCTGTCCCTTTCAGTCTCTCCTCCATACTGCGCTGCGCATTCTCTAATCTGTCCCTCTCTTCAATTAATCTTGCATTCTCTCCCTCGCTCATAGCATATTTAGAATCCAAACCTTCATTTTCTCTTTGCAGCTCTTCTATTCTTTGGGTCATCAATACTTTTTCTTCCCGTAGACCCGTCAGCTCTGCACATCCTACAAAAAGAATCATCAATGATAAAAAGAAACATTTCACAAATCCTGACTTAAAACCCATAGATACCTCCATTCTCTAAAATTAAACCACAAGAGTTTAAAAACTTCTTATACAGCCTTGCCTATTTACTTCTATTTCGTTGTTCTAAAACTGTTAAGGGCACAAAACACTAAAAAAGATATAGGAAAAGGGTTACATAAACATCTAAATAATTGTCAATAATTCCAACAGTAGCATCTTGAAACAACAGGCATATAAAAGCTGCCAGTGATAAAAATGGACCGTAAGGGATCACCTTACCTTTCTTTGAAATAAGTCTGGGTATACCAAACAATAATCCAAAAAATGGAGCTAAGAAAAAAGTTGCAACAGCTAGTTTCCACCCTATAAAGCCACCTATTACACCCATAAGCTTTACATCACCGAAGCCCATTGCATCTTTTCTCAATACCAACTTACCAATAACGCCACATAGGAAAATCATTCCTCCGGCAATAAAAATTCCTATTACTGATGCATGCAGAGAAACCATCCATTGGTTAGCACTATTGTCAAAATACCCTTGTGCGCTATTCAAATTACGGCTCCCCGTACACAAAAGACTCGCTATTGGAGCCAAAACCAACCCGGTATACGTAATTTCGTTAGGTATGATATAAAGCTTTAAATCTACGATAGAACCAACAATAAGAAGGCAACAGAAGATCAAATAAAAGATATAAGCACAAATTAAATCGCCTTTTACCACTATAACGCTATGGAATAGGGACAGAAAAACAATACCTGTAATTATCTCTGTTATTGGATATACCGCTGAAATCTTATGTTGGCAATGTCTGCATTTGCCTCTGAGAAAAAGATAGCTTAAAACCGGAATATTATCATACCATGCTATACGTTTACTACAATTAACGCATCTAGAAGCTGGCCATAGTAATGAGATCTTTTCGGGAATTCTACAAATACAAACATTTAAAAAGCTCCCGATAACGAGTCCCAAACCGAAAACCCATAGCTGAATCAAAACCCCCTGTAATCTTAAGTATTCCATTTTCTAGATTGCAAGTGTTATGTTAATAAAACGTTATCTCGTTTTCAAGTAGAAATATCTTTTAGCTCAAGCTCGATATCTTCTTTATACGTCATATTGTTGCTGTACATACCATTTGTTTCTTTTCTGTATGGCGGCCTGAGCACATAGGCAATAGAACAATTTCCATTGTTTTGTTTAAGAGCCTCTATTTTATCCCCCATACCAAATCCGACGGTTTTGAATGAAACATCTCCCTGCCGCACATAAAAACCCAGATGCTTACCATTAACTCCAAAACGACGCACCTGACCAACAGCCTTTACATTCCTGGTAGAAAAGATGGGAACCGGATTACCTTCTCCATGAGGAAACAGACATTTTATTTCTTTGAATAAAGAGCTTGAAATTGATGACAATTTAACTTCAAGGTCTATATTCAGAGTCGGAGTCATATCCTCACCTTGCATCATTTCTATTGAAACGGTATTAAAAATTTCCTTAAACTCAGGAATATCATTTTTTAATATACTCAATCCGGCAGCTTGTGCATGCCCCCCAAATGAAATCAGTATCTTCCTGTCAGTAAAATATTCCTGACATTTGACCAGAGCGTTATATAAATTGAAATCGGGTATTGACCGTGCGGAACCATGCCCCACATCGCCATCAGTCGCAATTATAATGACTGGCCTGTAAAATTCAGATGCAAGCCTTGAAGCGACAATACCGACAACCCCCTGGTGCCAGCTGTCATCAGATATTATAATTGCCATTTCAGAGTCGATATCCACCTCATTTAATATCTTCTCCCTTGCCGATTTTAATATATCGCTTTGTATCTTTTGCCTTCTATTGTTTTCACTTTCTAGATATTCGGCTATCTCTTTCGCTTTATCCTCGCACGTTGCAGTCAATAGTTCTACGCCCTTTTTCCCATCTCCCACTCTACCGGCAGCATTGATTCTTGGCCCTAAATTAAATCCTACATGAGATGAAAGAATTGCTTTGTCTTTAAGCCCCGCAATTTCTTTTAATGCCTTAATTCCAGGATTTGTAGAATTCTGTAGAGAGCTAAGGCCGTATTTTGCCAATATTCTGTTGTCCTGTTTTAAAGGAACGACATCAGCAATTGTACCTAAAGCGGCTAATCCTATCGCATCCATAAGAAAATCTTTAAACTCACCTGCAACCTTCTTATTCGGCGAACGAACAGTGTCAGCCCGGTCAGTCTTTTTCCGCCCTGCCTGGCCATCTTGACTGGCAGTACCGGCACGGGTAGAAGCAATTTGCCCTAAAGCCCACGCAAACATAAAAGCAACTCCAACACCGGCAAGCTCTCTGAAAGGATAATCTGAGGTCGCCAGTTTAGGGTTAATCAACCCAAAAGCATCGTCACAACCGCAAGACACCGAGTTTTGCGCCGCAGCATCTTTGCCGCTATTTAATAAATTGTCCCCAGGTTCATGATGGTCAGTAATTATAAGATCAATACCTTTTTCTCTGGCAGATTTAGCTTCTTCAAAAGAGTTAACACCGCAATCAACCGTGATAATAACCTTTGTGCCCCCTTCACTCAACGTCTCTATTGCTCCGACACTTAAACCATAGCCCTCCTCCAAACGATTCGGAATGTAATAATCGATGGCGGATTTCTGGTTCCAATATAATCGGGAAAGAGTCTCAAGGCACTGTACCATCAATGCTGTAGCAGAAATACCATCAACGTCATAATCACCATAAACCGTGATCTTTTCGCCCTGGCTTAACGCGTCAAGAATTCTCTCACTCGATTTTTCGATATCAGGCAGCAACATCGGATCGCTAAGTAAAGACAGAGTTGAATCTAAAAATGTTTTGGCAGAGCTCACATCTGTGAGACCCCTATTCATCAACAACTGTGATAATAATGGAGAAATATGAAGTGCGTCTGAAATCTCTGTCTGGAGATTTACATTCAAAGGAGGGATTATCCATTTCTTTTGGGACAATTCTTGGATGGCCATTCAATTTATAAAAAGTTAAAAGTGCTTACCCGTCCGAACGGCTTGGCCGGGCGGGAAGCGAACTAAAAGAAATGACTAAAGTGTGAAGTGAACTAAAGTGCATAAAGTTATGGA
>JANLHC010000264.1 GCA_024654465.1 Candidatus Scalindua sp. | reverse complement strand
CGGACTTTGTCCTTGCCGCGCTCTGTTATCTTACTAATGATTTCCTGCATTTCAAGAAGATTCTTTTCGTTCAGGATGCATTCAAAGGCGCTGAACTGTATGGGCGTGCCAAAGTTTTTCAGGGCTTTGAAAAGCTTCGTCCTCCTTTTATTATTTGAAATATCATAGACTACGACTACGAACATGTTTTTCCTCCATGTTAAAAGGTTGTACCATCGCGCGGCATCGCTAAAATATAAATAAATGCCTAAAGTGTGAAGTGAACTAAAGTGACTAAAGTTAAGGAAAGAGGTGTGAATCATTATTGTTTTGTTGGGTGCCCGCCTGAATGACGAGTCGCCCACCCGGATGAACCCGTTCGGACGGGGGCAGGCGCTTCACTTCACCCAACCTCATCTGGAGTCCCTGCGAAAGCAGGGGCAAAACACTTTCCTCCCTCTCGGGAGGACTCAGATTATACATTCACAAATGGTATGTACGTCTTTTCATTTCCATAAATTACTCTTGCAAAATGTCTTACCTGTGCCTCCATGCATTGATAGTAACTGAGTTGTATTTTCTGCACGGGGTGTCTTATTATGGAGCTTAGTCTGCTTTCATAGCGATTCAAAAATTTCTTTAATCCCTCATTATCAAACATGATCTTTCCCTGCTGATTTGAAAAGTTCCCGGGTACAATCTCTCCCCTGTTGATAGCAAGCAGGACGATGGAATCCACAATTATTGCTCTGAACTCTTCCATCAGATCAGAGGCAAGCGCTGCATGGCCATGCCGGGTCTGATGATAGAAGCCCTGGTACGGGTCAAACCCTACAACGTTTATTATCCCGTAGATAGTATTGTAAAGAAGAGTGTACCCAAGGCTTAAGAGTATGTTCGTTTTATCAGCCGGTGGATAATGCGTCCTTTTTGTAA
Organism: Candidatus Scalindua sp.; assembly: GCA_024654465.1. Taxonomy (GTDB): domain Bacteria; phylum Planctomycetota; class Brocadiia; order Brocadiales; family Scalinduaceae; genus Scalindua. The sequence continues at coordinate 1,356 of JANLHC010000264.1, read as the reverse complement.
ACTGAAATTCTTTCTTTAACAGACTGCTTAACGCCTTGTAATACATGGAAGCGGCGCTTCCTTCATAACCCCTGACAGAATCCAAATTGGCCGATCTGTTTAAGTTTATTAAACATCTTTTTATTGTTTGTAAAGCCTGCTTTACCTGAAGTGTTTGTCTTTTTTGTCTTTTAAGAAATGATTCCATATTTCTCAATTTACCATATACTATCGATTTACTAACGAGCAGGGACGTTTGCTGATTACAGGATTGTTTATACTGCATCCTCCGCAATTCAGCGTCCTTGCAAAATTCAGGCTGAAGCCTGCCTTTATAGCGTCCCCGGCTGCTTAATAGGCAGACGTCTATCCCTCGGTCCAGGAAGAATTTCATGGAAGGGGTTGTTAAATGGGCATTGCCAAAGATTACTACCCGTTCAATATCTATGGCAGGCAGATCCTCCAGTATCTTATTCTCCCTTCTAACTACAACCCTGCCGTCTGTCTTAGTAATTGTAGCGCCCTGGTCAGTGACATATAATATACTCATAATATTTGTCTCCTTTATAATGAAGTTGAATAAACAGGGGAATTTTCCTGTTTATGGTCATGCAATCTGAATATTTTCTCCTGCTGAGATTTTTGCGTAGACTTATCCTTTACGGACAACCATGCCTTTTTACCGTGCCGTACAAGCACCAACCCTTTACCCAGGAAAGTAAATCGGTTCTCCAGATGAGTTACTAATGTCTTACTTTTATTCAACTTCAGTTTCAGGTTTCGCAATATCCGCCGGATTGACTTTAATGACTTTTCGGCCTTCTTCTTGCTTTGAGTTACAACCAGGATATTGTCGGCAAAACGTACTACATGCAGGCCCATTTTGATGGCATTTTTGTCAAAACGGTCTAAATATATATTTGCATAAAGCGGGGACAAGGCGTCACCCTGAAGGATCCCTTTCTTTTTCCTTATACCCCAGAAACCACTTCTTGCAAACGTTACCTGTTTTGAATAGAGCCATGCCTTGATTAACATCCTTATTTTTTTGTCTTTAATCTTTTCGGTTATAAATGTGTATAAAAGGGTTACATCAATGTTCTCAAAGAAACGCTCTATATCAACATGAACAACCCAGTGGTTCCCTTTACCGACGAGGTGGCTTGTCTGTGTAATGGCGGTGTCTACTGACCTGCCCTTTCTGAAGGCGTAACTGCAATCCTCAAACACATTATCAAAAAGTGGTTCTATAACCTGAAAGACTGCCCTCTTTACGATCCTGTCCCTGATAGTCAATATACCAAGGGGGCGCTTTGAACCATCCGGCTTCGATATCCAGAAATGCTTGACCGGTTGAGGAACATACTTCATCCTGTG
>JANLHC010000255.1 GCA_024654465.1 Candidatus Scalindua sp. | reverse complement strand
GCTCTCCATTGGTAAGGTCTACAATATGGACTTCGTATCCAAGTTTCAGGAATTTTATTATACTGCCGCCCATACCAGCTTCTACATCATCAGGATGTGTGCTTACGGCAAGAATAGTTTTTTTAGAATTTGACATAATGATCAGGAGACAGACCTCTCTTTCGAGAGGATTCCAGAATTGGAGTCCTCTCGAAAGAGAGGTCTATCGTGTTTAGGAAACGAATGAAAGCTAAATATTAAAGTAGGTTTGCTTACCTGGGACCGGGTCTTCACTCAGCACATTATTATCATTTAATAAATTAACGGCTTTTTCGGTAAGGGATTTACTGTTTGTATAAAAGCCAACGTACCCTTCGTGATGTTTCTGAGAAGTCAATTCTTGTGCTATCAATGAAATATTGATATTTTTGTCCGTAATAATTGAAATCCAATTGTTGCGAATTATATCCGCATTCTTTGTCCGGATGTGCACATTATCCGCAATGCTTTCAACAGGCGTGTCTGCAACACCTATAACGAATATCTGGTCTGCAGAGGCTGCTAATTTAGCATATCTTTCACGATGTTTCTTAAACCTGCTTAATTCCTGAAATCCGGAATACAATGTACACCGTTTTTTATGAGACTTCAAAGTATCTTCAATAACCTTGCTCATCATTAACAAAGTACTTCTTGATGTCGTAAAATGGTATTCACCATCAAGAGACTCAACATCCAGATCTTCAAAAAGAGGACCGGGATCGTGAGACTCTGTTAACGTTCTTACCTCTACTATAAGGTCATGAAAAATATTGTTCTTATCTAACATAAATGAAAAGCTACTCTTCTATCTCAAATTTCCCTTGCTGATGTTTGAACCTGGGATTATCCAGATCCCGGACCAATTCCGTGTATTCCTGCACTGACACATTATTATACCAGTATCCTGTAAATCGCGCAGTATTCATAAAGACTACAAATAGACCAACTACAAGACCGGCATAGACAGCATAATGAACCTTCTTGCCAAACCACAAAACCTTCATATCGAGAGCGCCATTTACGGGACACGAATCAACACAATCATAGCAACCCAGACATTCGACATCATAAACAATATTTTTTTTCTCCACTTCTATATAAACCGGGCAGGCAATCGTACACTTACTGCAATCAATACACGTTTTTTTGTTTCTCACTATTCTGGTTGCACTGGCCCATCCCAGGATACCTATCAAGGCACCATACGGACAAAAATACCTGCACCAGTAATTCTTATTGAAAATGGAAAAAAAGAATAATAAGAATAAAATAATTATCGCAAGCAGGGAAAGATTAAGGAAGAAATGCATCATCTTTATATCTGCGACTTTCATATACGGGGCCCTTTCAAATATCATCCCAATCTGAGCTGCCGACATCTTTATCACAATGTTGACAGTAAAAAAAGCCAAAAGGGTATACTTCCACGCGCGCGCGATAGCATCTTCCACACGGGCTGGCCAAATTTTCCTGGGTAGGACAAAAGGTATGACAATGGCCGCAATCATAAAAGGGAAGATATACTTCATACCTGGTGATTTAAACGAGGCAAACGTTATCATATTGAGAAGCATCAAGGCGACAATCGGCGTTGTTATCATGCTGAGGCCGCATGTAAGTTTTACCGGAAACTTTTCCAACCAATAGCTGACCCTGCTGTTAAATTTAGACTTTATCCAATCACCAAATCTCCACGCCCATTCAGACATTGTTCCAACCGGACATATCCAGCTGCAAAATCCCCTTTGGAAAAGAAACGAAGTTACCAAAATAGAAGCAAATATAATAAAGCCCGCAGGATGTAAAGGGTCTACCGCCCCTGTACCCAGAAAATACTTAAGCCCCATAAATGCGCCTATAGGTAAAAACGCCTCTATCCCCGGCGGCCTTGCCACAAAAGCAGTAACACCACCGGATTCACAATATCGCACAAACAGATAAAACGACCATCCAATGTAAATTGTTATAATAAAAAACGAAATCTGTGAAAACCATCTGAACCTGAGTGAAGTGATCCATGATGATTTCTTCTTTTTTGATACCGGTGATTTACCGGTTTTCTGTATAGAATCCTCTGTTATTACAGCCAAGACACTCTCCCATTTCAGTAACAAGTACGTAATCGCCTGAAACATACAAGGTATACGTACGGTAAAATTCTTAAAATTTTCCTGTTTTTTTCAAAATACTCACCTGTTTAAGGCGTAAAATATATAATAAACCGTGATAGAAAAGTGTCAAGTATTTTGTTTAAGACCCACTTATACTCAAAATAGTAAGGTCCTATTACTGACTGATCTGGTAATGGA
>JANLHC010000254.1 GCA_024654465.1 Candidatus Scalindua sp. | reverse complement strand
GCAACTCAATGAAACAGAAACAGTTTTTCCAGGCACAGAAATGAGGCTTTTTTACAAATTGGTCTCTTTGTAAAGTCACCGAGATCAGGATGTGTGAATTTACTTCAACGAACATTTATTGCTATCCAGGATGAAATCCCAATTAACATTTGTACAGTTTCAAATAACAGTCAGAAAGAACTCATTGCAAAATGGCAACTTTAATTAAGTCAGTCCCGTCTCAGGAAAAAACTGGCATAGCCTTATGTCTCTGACCACGCCCAGAGGACGTGGTTTTCTACATTGCGAATAAAATGACGGGTCAAGTCTCTCCTTGACTGCATCTTTCTTTTAGTACTGTAAAACCCTTTTATAATCTCCCAACTTATCTCTGAATAAATCATCTAAAAACTTATTATTATCAAGTTCGGATTGCCACTTTTAATGCCTTTTCACAGATTCTACCATCTTCTGTGGCAGAAACGATAAAAACCTACTCGTCTCTATTGGCCCTAGCTTTTCCATTAAAATATCAACACCTTGTTTCAGTAATTTTCATCTTTTATATATTGACCTTGCTTCACCTCAAATTCTCCTCTGTGCGAAAGCTCACAGGATTAATCACTTCAATACTAATATCATTTAATTTGCGAATTTTCTTTAACCGTTTTTTACCGTAAATCCGGTCTGAATATTTACTTTCCAGTTGTTTATAATGTTCTAATAATTCCTTAGTATCATGATGGTATTTTGCTGAGACTTCATGACGTGTTTTCCTTATTTCTTCTATAGCTTTGTTAGTTGACATTTATTTTTTCTCAAACAATTTCTCAGAATGATAGCTCTATTTTTTCTTTTAATTCGTCCAACATCTCGTCTAATTTCCTCTCCAATTTAGCTTCATGGTATGCTTTTGCAAATTCAGGATTTTGCATTTGTTCTCGAAGTAAGCTTTCGTAATTTGTCATAATCCCCTCCTGTCGTTATCCATCTTGATTTTTATACAAAATTAAATACTTCCATTGAAACCGATTTTACCGGTTTTGCTTCACCTTGTACCATACGGCGAATCCGTTCTGTGGTCTCACGACTAAAAGTTTCTTCACCACAGCGAACACAAACCGTTGCAGGAATATGTTCTACTAAAACAGGCTTGTTATTGATCTGAAATATTTCGTTGGTGTACTTTTCTTTTGTATCTATTGAACCGCAGACATGACAACGCGACATATTTACTTCTACTTCCCTATAAATATTCTGGTTTATTTGTTCGATGTACTAATGACTTTTTCTCAAATTTTAAACTACTCCAAAGACGTCCTCATCTTCCCATTTTCCTTTCTCAAAAGTTTCTCCAATTCCCTTCGATAATTTTTCAAATGCTACCTGATTTATTAACTTTTTGATATCAGTTAAAGTTATCCTGATCTGTTAATCATAGGTGGGATGTGATTTGGGGTAGTGAAAAAATCATTTACAAAAAAAAGGGGTATAGAAAATTGATTTCCTATACCCCTTCTCAATACATTTGGTCACAAAATAGTCACAATTTATAGAATTGATTACCCTGCATTTTTCGTAAGTCTTTATGTGATATGGTGGAGGATAGGGGAGTCGAACCCCTGACCTTTTGAATGCCATTCAAACGCTCTCCCAACTGAGCTAATCCCCCCTGCTTTGTACGTAAACTTTGTATGTGCTGCTGTTTATAAACGATATTTCTAGCATAATCACTCTCTGAAATCAAGGATTATCCATTCATGGCTGGTAATCCGCACTTATCTGCGTCCACTTTGAAATTCCTAAACATGAACCTAAAAACTTACAACTTAAACAATAGATCAGCATATGTTGGTACAGGCCACAATTTGCGGGGAATCAATGTTTCCAGAATATCAATATCTACACGTAAATCAGACATCTTTACCAGTACCTTATCACGAAAAGCCTGAGAACATTTTAAGCTATCCGTAATCTTGAGCGCATTCTCCCTCTCTGATTCCAGTTTCCCGGTATTACGATATGCGGATTCCAAATGTGTTGAAATCCTTGAAAGCAGATCTCTCTGGACATTCGCAGGTGCACCTATTGCTTCCAGCGTTTCGATCCCCTCAGCAAGCTCTTTTGTATAATGAATAATTGCCGGAATATATAAACACTTAACCATATCAAGAGCCGTATTTGCTTCAATATTAATCTGCTTTGCATATTGCCCGAGATAAATTTCATATCTGGAACCTAATTCTTCTTTTGAAAGAACCTTATATTTTTGAAACAATTCAACAGATTTTTTTTCAGGAAAGCTTTTCAACGCTTTCACGGTAGAATCAATATTTGGCAATCCTCGCCTCTCTGCTTCTTTTCCCCAGTCATCCGAATAGTTGTTGCCATTGAAGATGATTCTCCCATGCTCTTTTATCGTATCTTTTATAATAGCTGCTGTCTCTTTGTGGATATTTTTTGCATTCTCAAGCCTGGTTGCCATTTCATCAAGTGCTTCCGCGACAATAGTATTCAATACAATACACGGTCTTGAGATTGAACCGGATGAGGGAACCATGCGAAACTCAAATTTATTGCCAGTAAACGCAAAAGGCGATGTGCGGTTTCTGTCCGCATTATCCATTGGAAGTGCCGGCAAAGTATCAACTCCCACCTTAAGAGTAGTAAACGCTTTTGACTTTGCTTTCTTCCCATTCGCAATCGCCTCCAGAATTTCTGTCAATTCTTCACCCATAAAAATAGAGATAATTGCCGGAGGTGCCTCATGTCCACCGAGACGATGATCATTACCTGAATTTGCCGCAGATCTTCGTATAATGTCTGCATGGCGGTCAACAGCACTGATAAGTGCGCAGATAAAAAGGAGAAACTGCGCGTTCGCATGTGGTGTGCTCCCCGGTTCAAGTAAATTCGCACCTTCATTGGTACTCAATGACCAGTTCGTATGTTTCCCTGAGCCATTAACTCTCGCATATGGTTTCTCATGTAAGAGGCAAACCAGACCGCGTCTGATAGCAACTTTCTGTAATGTCTCCATTACCAGTTGATTATGGTCAGCCGCAATGTTTGCAGTTGTAAAGATTGGTGCCATCTCAAATTGTGATGGAGCAACTTCATTATGTTTTGTTGTCGCAGCAATCCCCAGCTTCCACAATTCTTTGTCCAGATCCTTCATAAAATCTGCTACACGATCCTTAATCTGTCCAAAATAGTGATCCTCCATCTCCTGCCCTTTCGGCGCCGGTGCACCAAAAAGCGTTCTCCCCGCAACAATTAAATCTAATCGTTGCTCAAAGAATTTTTTGTCTACAAGAAAATACTCCTGCTCAGCACCAATGTTTGCGGAAACTTTCTTGACTGTTTTATTCCCCAGCGCACGTAAAACACGAAGCGATTGTTGTGACACAGCGGACATTGAACGAAGTAACGGCGTTTTCTTATCTAATGCTTCACTTGTATATGAACAAAATGCGGTTGGAATACAAAGTGTTACATCTCCGGCAGCATCTTCCTTAAGGAAAGCTGGAGAGGTACAATCCCATGCGGTATATCCACGTGCTTCAAAAGTGGCCCTGAGCCCTCCGCTTGGAAAACTTGATGCATCCGGCTCTCCCTTAACAAGCTGTTTACCGGAAAACTCCATAACTGCTCCACCTTGCGGTGTCGGTGAGATAAATGAGTCATGTTTTTCTGCCGTACTCCCTGTCAGTGGTTGGAACCAATGTGTATAATGTGTTGCCCCCTTTTCAATTGCCCAATCTTTCATAGCATTTGCCACGACATCCGCAACCTCCGGCGGTAAATGCAACTCATTATCAATGGTTTTCCTAAGTGCTTTATAAGTATCCTTAGGTAGCCATTTCCTCATTACATCATCATTAAATACATTCATCCCAAATATTTCAGTAACATCCATTTTGTATCCTCTTTCGATTGTTCTCTTTTAAAAATATTTTATTATTATATAACCAAACCGTTACTTGTCTATTTATACTTTAGCGTTAGCTCGTAGATATTCGCATATACCGTTCTTCTCTCTACTTTAAGGTTATTCTTGTTTCCTCTTTCAAAATCAAAGTTGCAAGCTCCAATTATATGATCTATCAACTCCATGCCTCTTTTTCAGGATACTTTCTTGTTGAATCTAATGGG
>JANLHC010000236.1 GCA_024654465.1 Candidatus Scalindua sp. | reverse complement strand
TGATTAAATACCTTAAAGATCTTACAAAAGAGTACGATGTCGTAATTCCAAAGAGCGAAAAAGGATTGGAACCACTACATGCATTTTATTCCAAAAAATGTATTGATCCAATCAAGAGAGAGCTTGACGAGAATAATCTGCGGATAATCAGTTTCTTTCCGCATGTCAATGTCAAGATAGTAGAGTTGAACAGCCTACCGCCATCGGATAGCTTTAAAAACTCAATTAAAAACCTGAATACCAGGGACGAATACGAAGATGTAACAAAAAATAATTGTTAACATCAAGGAATCTGGAAGCAACCATTTCCACACGCAGCTTTCCGGATTTGTGGTATGTCAGAAGTAAAGGAACAAGTTACAAAATGGAATTTTTATCGAAATGATTTACTCTTGATGCGGTCCCTGCTTCAACTCCTGAACCAATTCCTCATACGAAGATTTAACCAGAAAGCTATGAATTTGACTGCGATAATTATGCACCAGACTTACTCCTTGATAAATCAAATCATAAATCTGCCATTTCCCATCTTTTTTGATTAAATGAAAATCCGCTGACACTTCTTCTACTGTTCTCTTTATAAGACCGATGTGCACTTCGGCATATCTATTATTCTGTTTTTCACTTAGAGAAATGATCTTTTCTCCAAAACGAGGGCCGGTTTTACTCATGCAAGCATCTTTAACGTTATTGGCAAATAACCCTATAAATTCCTTTTTTTCTTCAGGGGAACGGTCCTTCCAGTATTTACCCATTACTCTTTTCGCTATCTCTTCAAAATCAAAAGAATTAGAAATTTCTCTCCAGAATTCTTGCTTACGTTCCTTCAGATCTTCTCCTTCCGTCAAAGAGATATCCTTCAGAATGATCTTCTTAATGAGATCTCCAGGCTCTCCCGACCAGAGAAGAGCAGAAGTAGATATAAGTAAAAAAACACCAAAAAATAATTCAAAAACTATTCTGCTATATTTCATATCTTACCGGCTTTCAAAACTATATTTTCATGTTTTCAATAAGTTAATGGAAACTGCTCCTAAATTCCATCCTGCCCGTACGTACGTGAAAAACGGGGAAATAGGGTGGTAACAATATTTAATATTTCCCTCTATATCAAAGTAACTGATAGTTTACCAATATATTTTTGAAAATCATCAATAATACCTAATTTTTCCAATAAGACTTGCCACACAAGTGCGCCATGACACAAGTGTGCAATGGCGCACTTGTGTCATGGATTTTTTAGCAATATAAAATACGCAGCTCAACCCTCAACCGACACAATACTATTTGTATGTTCTAGCTATTTAGTGGCTTACGAGAATATACCAATTACTGGAATATGTAATAAAAAAAACTATCTACCCATGGCACAAGCTTTGTGTTAGTAATTTTTGTTACTTTTTCGGTTTTATGTAATTCTATAAGATGGGAGGTTGGTAATGATTGATCGGAAAGAGAAATACCGTATGTATGCGTCGCTCATCAATGAAGACCAGAAGAAGATCATTGGCACTGTTGATAAAGCTATTGTTGCAAAGCAACATCAGGAGAGTTCTATAGAATTAGAGAAAATATTATCTCATATTACCGGAGATACTGTCCGACATTTTACGACCGAAGAATCCTACATGAAGGCTTCCAAATATCCCGGATATCACTACCATAAGGAAGAACATCAAGACTTTTCTACCAAAGCGCATGCCTATCGTAAAATAATACTTAATAGTGATTCTAAAACTGCAAATGAAATACTTGAATATTTAAAGAAGTGGCTGGTGAAACACTTCCAGGAAGCCGATAAAAAATCCACCGATTATTTCTACAAACACTAAATTAGATCGCTATCGCGACAAAGGACTATCCTTCGACTCCGCTCAGGATGACGTCACACTGAGCACGTTCGCACGCTCAGTGTAAACTCTGTCGAAGTGTTATCAACA
>JANLHC010000246.1 GCA_024654465.1 Candidatus Scalindua sp. | reverse complement strand
GCCCTTGTTTTGATTCCGCTTTCACTTACGATAATCTTGCCTTCAGGGATCCGGTGACAGAGTTGAAGCGTAGTTTCAAGATTAGTCTCGAATGTGTCAAGATTTCTATTGTTGATACCGATAATTGCAGCTTCTGTTTCCAATACCTTTTCCAATTCGTCATTATCATGCACCTCAACCAGGCATTCCATTCCCAGTTCGTGGGAAAGTGTGAGGAATGCATCAATCTTTTCCTTAGTAAGAATCCTTGCAATCAGCAAAATCAGATCAGCACCGGCAGCTCTTGCCTCGTATATCTGGTACGGGTCAATGATAAAATCTTTCCTCAAAACAGGCAGGCTGACTGTTTCTTTAATCTCAGAAAGATACTTTATATCTCCTTTGAAAAATTCTTTATCAGTCAGGACAGATATTGCAGATGCGCCGCCGGCCTCATATTCTTTTGCTATATCAATATAATTGAAGTCTTCCCTGATTATGCCGGCCGAAGGCGATGCCTTCTTGACCTCGGCAATAAATTTGATCCTATTATCTCTTTTCAATACCGTACCGGACTTTACCGCTTCCGGGGCATCCTTACATCTTTTTTTCAAAGATTCTATTGAGACAAGCTTTTTATTCTCAGCAACCTCTTTCAGTTTGTATGTGCAGATTATATCTAATATCATAATTTAGCTCCTTTCAGTCAAGCATTTAAAAACTATTGATTAAAGAATCCTTTTGTATTAGAATCGGCTCTAATTTTATCTTAAATTTTATAAATAGTAAGGGTTAAAAATGAAGAAGACTTATTTGTTCACACCGGGCCCCACTCAGATACCACCAGAGGTCGTTCTGGCAGAAGCAAGCCCGATGATTCACCACAGAACTTCTGAATTTTCTGACATATTTGCGAACGTGTCGGAAGATTTAAAATATATTTTCCGGACTAAGGATGGCGAGGTATTTACATTTGCCTCTTCCGGTACAGGTGGAATGGAAGCATGTGTAGTTAATTCCGTGTCGCGGAGAGATAAAGCCATTGTGATAAGTGGCGGTAAATTTGGAGAAAGATGGGCACAAATTTGCGAAACATATGGCGTTAACGTGGTAAAGATTGATGTAGAAAACGGAAAGGCTGTAAAACCTGAAGATCTGGATGAAACTATAAAAAAGGAAGATGATGTAAAGGCAGTATTCACGACACTAAGCGAAACTTCAACCGGTGTCGTCCATGATATTGAGGCAATAGCGAAGATTGTTAAAGGTCATAACTTATTGTTGGTAGTAGACGGAATATCAGGAATAGGTGTTCAGCCGTTCAAGATGGATGACTGGGGTATAGACATTGCCGTTACCGGTTCTCAAAAGGGATTTATGCTGCCTCCGGGACTAGCCTTTGTTTGTGTGGCAAAGAGCGCGTGGGAATCAATTGAGAAGTCTGATTTACCAAAGTATTACTGGAGTTTTAAGAAGATGCAAAAAGCGCTAAACAATAAAACTACGGCATATACACCCGCAATCTCTCTCATTATGGCAGCAGGCAAGTCCATTGAAATGATCAAGAGTGAGGGTATTGAGAATGTATGGTCCAGGCACGCGAGACTGGCTAATGCGACAAGAGAAGGCATGAAGGCACTGGGACTTGAGCTCTTTGCAGGTGATGACTCGGGAAATGTCCTGACAGCCGTAAAGATCCCGGAAGGAGTAACGTTTGATGCCGGCATTAAAAAGCTGAGGGATGAAACCGGAGTAACAATAGCTGGCGGCCAGGACGAATTAAAAGGCAAGATGTTCAGGGTTGGACATATGGGTTATGTAAATGAATTCGACATAATCCTGGCAACCTCAGCAGTTGAGAA
>JANLHC010000231.1 GCA_024654465.1 Candidatus Scalindua sp. | reverse complement strand
GCGGTTATTCCTAAAATATTTGACAGGATGCGTTCGGAAAGAATAAGGATCGCCAGCAAATATGAGTCTGAGGGCAGGAGGGAAGAGGCGGAGATTTTGGGGCATATGAAAAAGGAGCTGGAGAAGATAGAATCTGAAGGCTATAAAATAGCGACTGAGACAAGAGGCGAGGCAGATGCAGATGCGATAAAAATATATGCGGATGTTTACGGGAAGGCTCCTGAATTTTATTCGTTTACAAAGACCCTTGAAACGTATGGAAAAACAATTGACGAAAATACCCGTTTGTATTTGAGTACAGATAGTGAATACTATAAATATATAAATGATTTTATGGAAAAGTAGGAGCATTTTGTAATATTACCGTCGGGCAGTAGTGAAGTATTAGGTATTGATTACTGAGCACCTCCTATTAACGTAGAATAAAGTATTTCAATAAACGTTGTTTAATTTAAAACTCGATGTACAACATGCCTGATTTCAATTTACACTTACCCCCTTTGGTTCATTCTGCTGACTGATATTTTACCAATATCAAATTGCAAATATTACTGCCGTCCTCATTGATATGAACATTAACTGCCTCACGTTAATAAATATTTATGCATCCTAAACCTCATATTGTTTATGGAAATAGAACGATTTTTATTTATTTTTTAGCGATATCCGGAATATTGCACCTGATTGTCATCTTTTCAACTTCCAACTTTAGCCATTTGCTAAAATCGGAACTTAATTTTAGTGATTATGGAACTAAGGAAAGCAACTATGTTATTGAAATAGATCTTGAGCCAGATGAGCAGAAAGAAGAAAATGCTGAAGAAAAGGAAAGAATTGCAGCTGAAGTCCAGGAAGAAAAGAGACAGCTTTTTGTTGATACATCCGGAAGGACTGTAGACGAGGAAACTCAGGCAGAGACTAATAAAATAGGGGAAAAGGGGTCTGTCGCGAGAGACATGTATTCGAGTGAAAATAATATCAATGATAAACCCCGGCTAGAGAGTGAAAGTGATTTCCCCGGAGAAGCTCCAGCTGAATTTGCATCAACGGCGCCTCAAGAATCAGGCATGCCAATGGATGTTAGTCCTAGTGAGCCTGTCAAGGATGAAGCTGAAGAGACTGTTGAGGAGTCTGTTAAAGAAGAAGTTGCAGCCGTTTTGATTGAGATCGACAAAAATGAAGAGCTACCTGTACGTGAAGACGTTGAGAAACCCGATGAGGCAAAGGAAGAAACGATTGCCAAGGATGTAAAACCGGTAGAAAGTGTTGAAGAGATAGTTTCTGCGGAAATGGGATCGGACATAGTTATTCTGACGTCTGAATCAAAAGAAGGTGATGATACGGCTGCTGATGTAGTAGAGAAAGAAGTCGGAAAAACTACTGAACCTGTAGAAGAATATACGGAAACAGCATCTCTTTCAAAAGCATTGATTAAAGAAGTAGTTGAAGGCAGGAGAGAGAGTGTTGCAAATAAACAGCAAAACAAAAATAAGACTTCTGAGTACCAGGTAACTAACGTTCCATCAGGTGACGATGCTCCCTTTTTTGAAGATAATATCTCAAACGCACCACTGAAGGGCATAGAATCGTTTAATGTAAAAAAACACAAATATGCTCCGTATTACAAACACATAAAAGATAAAATAATGTTGTACTGGTTGTTGCAGTATGGTACAGATGCATCTATTAACCAGGTAACCAAAGACTACAAACCCATAGTCGTTACTTTTAAGGTATTTCCTTCCGGGGAAATAAAGAATGTTGAAATTACTGATACAGCGGGTAACGAGCTATTGGCTTCTAAGATTAGAGTATCAATTAAGAATACGACTTTAAATAAATTTCCGGATTACATTAACGAAAATCATATAGATGTTAAATTTAGTTACTTTTTCTTTTAATAAGGAGGCATTATATTGGAATGGTTAATGGGTGGGGGACCTATAATGATACCCATATTAATTTGTTCTGTTATCGCGCTCGCCGTTGTCATGGAACGTATTGTAAGCCTTCGTAGAAGTCGTATTATGAGACCTGAATTGATCGAGGTAATTGATGCGATCAGGGGTCCGGAGGATATTCCGGTAATATATAACAGATGTAATGTGATAAAGGGTCCGTTTTCCAATATCATCAAACGCGCTATTTCAAATACTCATTTGTCAAGGGAAGAAAAAGTATTAGATATCCAGGCAACGGGAAGGCAAGAGGCCAGAGCCTTAGAGAGAATGCTGGTCGTGTTGGAAATTATTACGGCAATTACCCCGCTTCTCGGATTACTCGGAACCGTACTTGGAATGAGCCAGGTATTTGATGTGATTTCAGAAGTCGGATTGGGACAGACAAAGGCATTTTCCGGTGGTATAGCACAGGCCCTTAGGACCACTATAGTTGGACTGGGTGTGGCAATACCGTCTTTAATCGCATACAGTAGTTTTGATAGGAAAGTTGATAACCTGATACTTGAAATGGAAAAATATTCAATGTTGCTCTTGAATAAAATATACTCTGTGGAGAAAGATGAGGACGATATAAGCTCCGGAGATTAATAACCATGCAATTTCGTGTAAAAAGATATATAAAACCGGTAATAAATATTGCTTCATTAGTAGATGTTCTCTTTCTGCTTTTAATATTTTTTATGGTAACATCCGCATTTGTAGAACAGCCGAACATTAAATTAGAGTTGCCTTCAACCAGGCATTCCGAGGTGAGTAAGGTAGAGAGGACGGTATTAACCATCTCTCGTGACGGGCAATTATTTCTAAGAGATAAACCTGTTGACAAGCAAAACCTTGAAAAAGAACTCAGAAGGTTAATGTTGGACACGGGAGATGAGGTTCTGGTTTTGAAGGCTGATAAGATGGTGCCTTATGGGGATGTAGTTGATATTATGGATTATGCTAAAGGGGCAGGTTTTAAAAAGGTAGTTGCTCCAACTATTATGGAAGAATAATGACAATATGACGGTATACGTAGTTCAGGTTCAAGAGAAAACATGAAAGGAGTATAGGGTTTTGTTGAGTAGTAATTTTAAGGATTTAGTAGAAATAATGGAAACGCTCAGAAGTAAAGACGGATGTCC
>JANLHC010000229.1 GCA_024654465.1 Candidatus Scalindua sp. | reverse complement strand
TTACTGGAAAAGGATAAAAGGCAATGTAAGCGAGACACTTGTCTTTGACTGCAAGTTCACGACTTACAATGTACTTGATGGCCTTGAAAGAGACAATGTTAAATTTATAACTCTTCGTAACCGCTATGCCGGTCTTGTAAAAGAGACGCTTGAACTTCCAGAAAAAGAATGGAAAAGAGTATATGTGTCAATTCCAAAGCGAAAGTATAAAAACGTTTCTGTATATGAAAGTGAGATTAAACTGAAAGGCTGTGAAAATAAGAAAGAGAGCACACACTCCAATTCTCAAAGGAGTAGAAAAATTGTAAACCCATTTCTCTGTTCCATGGCTTGATGGAAACCTATGGAAATCGAGTGGACTGCGTAATGGGGTGGCATTATGGCGATTTTATTACTTATGAAAATCGGTGTTTAATATTCAATTTTGGGATGATGTGAAATCCGTGTCCTATTCCTAATCACGCATCCAGAAACTCTTTCTCACCGGTGATCAAGTCTTCGTACGTCTCTCTTCTCCTTATCGTCGAGAAGCTGTCACCGTCTACCAGTATTTCACACGTACGCGGTCTTGTGTTGTAACTGGAACTCATGGTAAAGCCGTATGCTCCGGCACTGAAGAACGCAATCAGATCGCCCTCTTTTACATCAGGAAACCACCGCTCTTTTGCAAGAACGTCACTGCTTTCACACACAGGGCCCACTATATCCACCAACTCCAATCTATCGTCAGCACTCTTTTCTTCTCCGGGATGCTCTACTTCAGGCATAGGCACATCTGTGCTCACCGGCCATGCCCTGTGGACGGCATCGTACAGGGACGGACGGGCAAGGTCGTTCATCGCCGCGTCACAGATAACAAATTTCTTTCCCCAGGTGGCAACCTTTATGTAGGTCGTTCTGGTTACCAGTATCCCCGCATTCCCGATAATGAATCTTCCCGGTTCCATGACAACCTTACAACCGAGCTTTTTTATTACCGGTATAATATCTGTTGCATAATCACGCGGCCTTTTTACCTCTTCTCCCGTGTACGATATACAGTATCCGCCGCCAATATTGACGTATTCAATACCCTGTTTACCTTTCTCGTCGAGCGTTTCCTGAACAAAATTATATACTTTTTCAAGACCCTGTACATAAGGCTCAGGCGAATAGATCGGTGAGCCGAGGTGCACATGTATGCCTTTAAGATCTATATTTTTATAATTATCAATGTTCTTTATTAACTGGCTGGCACTTTCGAAATCGATACCGAATTTATTCTCCTTCTTACCGGTAGTCGTCTTATCATGTGTTTTTGCATCAATATCAGGATTGATTCGCAGAGCAACACTCCCTCTCTTGCCAAGGAGTCCTGCTATCCTGTCAATATTTGCCAGTTCCGCCGGAGACTCAACATTGAACATGAAGATATCATTATCCAATGCATATTTAATCTCCTCCGAGGTTTTACCGACTCCCGCAAAGACAATCTTGTCGGGACTCACACCGATCTTCAGTACCCGGTAAAGCTCACCACCGGAAACGACGTCAAACCCTGAACCTGCATCAGCCAGCACCTTAATAACTGATAAATTTGAATTGGCCTTAACTGAGAAACATATTAGAGGGCTTACGCCTGCAAAAGCATTCCTGATTTCAATAAAATGTTCCAGGATAGAATTTTTGCTGTAAATATATACCGGTGATCCTGCCTTCTCTACTATGTCTTTTACCTTTACGTCTTCGCAGTATAATTCATTATTCAGGTAGTTAAAAAAATCAAAACTAGTCGTCATTCTTTTCTCCAGATTTAAGAATCCACCGCTCCCCGGACAAAAAACACCGATGACAAGGAGTTCACAGAGAACGCGGAAAAAACTATTATAATCAAATTAAATATTTTGCTATTGTGATAGAGCCTGTATGGCAAGTCTAACGACGAACCTCTCTTTCGAGAGGATTCCAGTGTTGGATTCCTCTCGAAAGAGAGGACTATGATTTTGTGCAGTATCTATTGCAACTCCTGTTTAATCAAGCCATCTACTTTTTTAACTTCTTCTCCCATGCACTTATCTGTTTCTTTACAGACTGGGGAGAAGTCGAACCGTGGCTTTTAAATTGTTTAATATAATTCTGTACACCCAAAACCTTATAAACATCTTTACCAATCAAAGATGAATGTTTCTTAAAATCTTCCAGGCTCACATCACTTAACTCCTTACCGCTTTTGCCGCACATCCCAACCAGTTTACCGACAACCTCGTGCGCCTCACGGAAGGGAACGCCTTTCACGACAAGGTATTCCGCTAACACCGTAGCATCCATAAATCCTTTTCTGCAGCTATTCTCCATATTGTCAAGTTTCAGAGTAGTCTTGTTTATCAACTCTTTAAGGATAGACAAACAGTTCTTTACCGTGTCAGAAGAATCAAATATCGGCTCTTTATCTTCCTGCATATCTCTGTTATAGGAGAGCGGCAGACCTTTCATTATCGTAAGCAGAGAAAACAGATTACCATACACACGGCCGCATTTACCTCTGATAAGCTCAAGTATATCCGGATTTTTCTTCTGCGGCATAATACTCGAACCTGTACAATAGGAGTCATCAATGTCCAGAAAATCAAATTCCTGGCTTGACCAGATAATCCACTCCTCACAAAATCTTGAGAGATGCATGGATATAATTGACAATGCGGAAGCATATTCCAGGCAAAAATCTCTATCACTGACAACATCAAGGCTGTTATTAAATAGTGAATCAAAACCAAGGAGCTTACTCGTAATCTCGGGTTTTGTATTAAGTGTTGTACCTCCCAGAGCACATGCACCAATTGGAGATTGATTCAAACGTTTCATACAATCAACCAGTCTCGTACGGTCCCGTTCCAGCATCTCTACGTAAGCCAGGAAGTAATGTCCAACCAGTATCGGCTGAGCATGTTGAAGGTGTGTAAACCCCGGCAATATACCATCCCATATCGGTTTAGCCTTGGTAACAATTTCCTGCTGAAGCGCAAGAATAATATTCATTATTTCCTGAATCTGATCACGGGCCCAAAGACGCAAATCCAATGCAATCTGATCATTTCTGCTTCTGGCCGTATGAAGTTTCTTTCCGACATCACCTATCCGATCCACCAGAGCAGATTCAATATTCATGTGTATGTCTTCATGTTCAGCCTTGAACTTAAACTTGCCGGATTCAATATCTTTCAAAATGCCTTTTAAGCCTTTGATAATCGCATCTTTTTCCTTATTCGTTAACAGTTTGCATTTCGCAAGCATCGTAGTATGCGCAATGCTCCCTTCAATATCGTATTTATACAAACGGCTATCAAACGATATGGATTCCGTAAAAGACTCGACTGAAGAAGCCGTCTTCTTTTTGAATCTTCCTCCCCATGCTTTTTTAATCACCATAGTTCATTCCAATTTAAGTTATTTTTTTCGAATCCTAAATATATCTAAAGGCATTATTTGTGTCAAGTTCTATCTATACATCTACATACACCTAAATCTCATTAATTATTTAACTTAGAACAGAAAGAATAAAAAACTGAATTGAGTGGTTATTCACCGCAAAGCAGCAAAGAACGCAAAGTTACTAACTTGCCTGATACCAATCCTGCAGGGCTTATTGACTATCTCTTAATCCCTCTTTCTAAATTAATAATTCTCAGGCAATAAATAAAGGCGAATAAAAGAAATTTTACTCAGAGGTATATAAATCACTAGCCCCAGTTTACAAGTTATGTTCAAAGTTTAGCAATAATTGTTCGTAACTCGTTGCATCGCAATATATTATCGCATTCGATATAGGTATTACCCT
>JANLHC010000228.1 GCA_024654465.1 Candidatus Scalindua sp. | reverse complement strand
TTCTCTGTTCCATGGCTTGATGGAAAATTTATGGAAATCGAGTGGACTGCGTAATGGGGTAGCATTATGGCGGTTTTATTACTTGTGAAAATCGGTGTTGAATATCAGGGTGGATGCGACAGTTCAAATTTCCACTCTTTCCTGGTTACCGGTGAAACTATCAGCGGGGCAAGAGAATAGCTGAAGTACCCCAGGAAAGAGTACGAAAGTGAGTCCATAGAAGGAACGTTTTTAAATTATTTGGAAGTATAAATGATATTAATGTGATATTGAGGCTCTTAATTCTGTAGAAATTCAGACATCAGGATACACAGGAATATTACTGGCGGGATGCAGTTTGGGATTGACAAAAACTGATAGTAATCTTAATGTATTATTTCATAGCGCTATCCCAGCGTCAGGTTACTCACAAATAAAAGATAATACAAAATGTTCAATTTAGGTGTTGTTAAATGAAAAAAATAAAGATTGCAATGCTCGCTCCGATTGCATGGAGAACTCCGCCAAGAAATTACGGACCCTGGGAGCTTGTTGCAAGCAATATAACTGAAGGATTGGTCAAGAGAGGGCACGATGTTACCTTATTTGCTACAAAGGATAGTATAACCAAAGCAAAACATCATGCAATATGTCCAAAAGGATATGAAGAAGATAAAAGCATTAATGCCGATGTGTGGAAACTCTTACATATCTCAGAAGTGTTTGAAAGAGCAGATGAATTTGAAATAATCCACAATCATTTCGATTTTCCTGCATTGACATATTCTAAACTTGTAAAAACACCAGTCGTGACAACTATACATGGATTTTCCTCTCCCGACATTTATCCGGTATATGAGAAATACAATGATAACACCCATTATGTCTCTATTAGTGATTCTGACAGGTATGAAAAACTTAATTATGTTGCTACGGTGCACAACGGTATCAATGTAGATGAGTTCAGATACAATCCTATCGGTGGAGATTATCTTGTATTCCTCGGAAGGATATGTTACGAGAAAGGGACATATGAAGCAATAAAGATCGCACAAAAATCAAATAAAAAGCTGATTATCGCAGGCATTATACAAGAGAAGGATTATTATAAAGAAAAGATTGAGCCATATATTGATGATGATCAAATTAAGTTTATCGGTCCTGTTGGACCTACTGATAAGGATGAACTATTAGGCAATGCTTTAGCGCTTCTTCATCCAGTGATGAGACCTGAACGATTTGGATTGGTTATGCCAGAGGCCATGGCGTGCGGAACTCCAGTGATCGGTTTTGATCTTGGTTCAATAAAAGAAGTTATAGAAAATAACAAAACAGGATTTGTCGTAAATAATGTTAAGGAGGCTGTTGAGTGTATTAAGAAAATTGGCAAGATCAATAGGATGGATTGCAGAAAAAGGGTTGAAGCACATTTTGATGTCGAAAAGATGGTAGAGGATTATGTAAAAGTTTATAATAAGATACTGTCTTTAAAGCAATAGAAGAGAAAAATGAAAAAGTATGATTTAGTGACCCACGAGATCGATATACCTAATGGTAAAAAAGCGGTTGTAGATTTAAATAATCCAGTTTATAGGTTTCCAGGTAACCCTATTCTAACATCTCATGACATCAATAAGGTATGGACTGATCCTAAATTTCAGGTAAAGACTGTGCATAATGCAGGGATTATAGAACATGATGGTAAGGCATTAATGCTTTTTCGATCCCATCTACGTAACGGTATATCTATATTGGGTTTAGCCAAAAGTAGAAATGGTTTTACCGGGTGGAAAGTTGAATCTTATCCTGCTATGCTTCCATGTTCTGAAAAAGATTCTTTTGCAGAAGGAGTTAATGAAAAAATAATTATTGAGAATGAAGCAGGGGGGGTTGAGGATCCACGAATAATCAAACTAGGCAACAGTTATCTTATTACTTACAGCGCATATCATGCCCGTATAAAAGACAGAGTACGTGTATCATTAGCGACTACAAAGGACTTCAGAACATTCACTCGATATGGTCCTCTCTTCGATAGGAATATGAGAAATGGGGTGATCTTCCCTGAGAAGATAAATGACCGTTATATTGGATTATTTCGATTAAATAATGAAAGCAATATAGGTGGGGCAAATACACAGATATTGATAGGTCTCACGAAAGATTGGAAATTAAATTCATGGAATTTGTTGAAAAAACCGGTTATTAAGACAGGGGGAGGGCCAAGTGCACTTTCTGATAAAATAGGGCCTGGGGCACCTCCAATAAAGACCAAATATGGGTGGATCAATATATTTCATGGTGTCCGTGCTACAATGGATGGTAATCCATATGTACTTAGTGTCGCATTGCATGATTTGGGTGATCCGACAAGAGTAAAAGTTTCTAATTTACCTATCTTATTCCCATCTAAGGCAGATTGCAGGGTAAAGGATTCTGATTATGTTCATGTTCCAAATGTCGTATTTACCTGCGGGGCTATTCGTAAAGATAATGGCGCAATCCTAATTTATTACGGAGGTTGTGATTCCGTGATGAATATAGGGATAACACATGAGGAGATATTAGCAACATTATGCAAAAACTATGGCCAGGATCCAGAGACCGGGATTTCTTTATAACTTAAGAAGATTTTTTCAACTAATCAAAGTTTTTGAAATTAAACTGGAAGAATCATTTTTAACAAGAAACGATAATGAACTTGCATCTATTTGGAGTTTTGAATAATCTCTGTGTGGAGCGGCTGGTATAGCGATCCAGTTTATTGGATGGTCTTTGTATGGTTGCACAATCTTTTTATTAAAAATTGTTATCGCTTTGAACTTTTTGAACTTTGTTTAAAGCGGCTGCATTGGTATGTGTTTCTTTCTTTTTTTCTCTTCTGTTTTGAACCAAAAAAGCAAACCAAGCACCTGCGAATACCGCAAGAAGTGTGGTCATTGATGAAATTAGTTCAGCCCAGAAATTTGTTTGTCATCGTTGTCTTGAAAAATATACTCGTCATCTTGTCGAATATCGGCCAGATGCTTTATTATAGAACAAACCTCTTCGTTTAAATGTGCATGCTTGGGTGTAGGCTTAGCCTTGCGGTTTTGTCTTTGGTTCTCTCTTGATTTAAAGCCGATTCTCATTGCTAAAATCCATTTTCATTATTTTGATTTCATTTCATGTACCAGTTCTTTTGTGTTCACAAGGGCGATGCTGGATTTGTAATCACTCATGGCATATGGGATGGCCAATACGTCATTATGCTGCATGGCGCCGCAGGTATAGACAACATTGGGAACATAACCTTCCCTTTCTTCTTCGTTTGGAGTCAAGAGTGGTTTTTTCAAGCGGCCTATGACGCAAAATGGGTCTTTCAGATCAAGCAAGATAGCGCTTATACAATATTGCCGCATAGTTCCAACACCGTGAGTTAAAAGAATCCATCCTTCAGGGGTCTCAATGGGAGATCCGCAATTGCCAATTTGAATCATTTCCCATGGTTCCGAAGGTTTATAAAGAAGTTCCGCTTTCCCCCAGAAGTTTATATTATCTGAAGTCATGATATAGAGGTTTTCATTATCTTGCCGTGATATCATCATGTACATGCCTCCAATCTTTCGGGGGAAGAGAGCCATGCCCTTATTCTGTACCGCCGCTCCATTCAGGGTTATAGATTCGAAGTTAATAAAATTTGGCGTCTTCAATAGCTGTGGTATAAATTTATTACCACTATAAGCCGTATACGTGGCATAATACATCATACTGCCGTCTTCGTCAAAATACTGTACAAACCGCGCATCCTCAATACCCTTTGACTCGGCATGAGAAAAAGGAAATAATACTCGTTCACTTATATGACTATTTGGATCATAGTCCATTGCATAATTCGTTTCTGCCAGAGTTATTATATC
>JANLHC010000227.1 GCA_024654465.1 Candidatus Scalindua sp. | reverse complement strand
CTCTCTTCATGGTTAATTGAATCAAGGCCATTGAATGAAAACATTACACAATCAAATTCCCCGTCTTTAAATTCACTCATGTCTCTCACATCACCATGTAAAAAGCTAACCCCTTCAAATCTCTTCCTGCATGATTCTACCATTTCTAATGAGTAATCAAGGCCAACGTAACCACTGCTCAAATTCTTTAAAATCGCTGTTGTTCTGCCGCTACCACATCCAATATCAAGTACGTGTTTCCCTGAAATGAATTCCCTGTGTTTTACAATGATCATCACTTCAGGGTTCTGCAATCTCATATTGATATAGGCAGATACAACACTTTTGCTCTCATACTTTTTCTTATTCATATCTTAAAAAAAAGACGTTGCGCCCTCGTGCTGTCACCACGTTTTACATCTATTATCAATTCCGAACCTTCTCCCTGGAATTCATAAACTAATTTCCCACCTTCATTATCCGAGTGGGTACTATACAAAACTTTCCCTGATACTGTATCACCATCCAGGTTCGCGGCAACAACTCTCAACGGCATACAGCAGGCCGCCTGAAAGACTATCTTGTTATCTAACACGAAAAGGCGTGTGTAATGAGGTTTTCTCAAACCTCCCTGTCCCATACTCGCGGGTTTGGAAGGCCTTCCAGGCATAGTATCAATCAAAAATTTCTCATTTGCTTCAATCCTGTCTTCAGCTTTCACCGGATCGCCCAAGTCTACATGTTTCATTATCATTTCTGCATCTTCATGATCCTGTTTTATAGACTCCGCTGAAGGAGTTGTACCTGCTTTACTCATTCGGCTTTCAACCTTTGTGGCTTCTGGATTTACTAAAGGCAGCTCTTCATAAGACGCATTTATACCAACTGTTCTCTGCATAGATTAATGTCCTTAAAAAAACAAATATTAACTACAATGTCTCGATCCTACAACACTATAGATTTTTTATCAAACTGATTTAATGTGACCACTACTTTTTGATTCTTGTTCCGTTCCAGGAATTGCTCTTGTACTATCTGCACTTGAAACGATCGGCAATTGAAGAGTAAATGTACTGCCATTTCCAATCTCACTTTCAACCTCTATTTTACCATTATGTCTGGATAGTATACTGTAAACTATACTCATTCCCAATCCGGTACCTTCCGGTCTTCGTGTAGTAAAAAAAGGATCAAATACCTTCCTCTTTACATCTTCTGTCATGCCCTTGCCGGTATCAGATACACTGACAAACACGGAACCATCTTTGTTCCACGTACTAAATGAAATTCTACCACCGGCAGGCATAGCATCGAGAGCATTGTTTATTATATTTACAAACGCCTCTCTTATTTCTGTAGAATTGCAAGGCACTTCTGATATTCCCCTGATACCCTCTATGTCTATATGGTAGTTTATGCCATTGGCTTGAGCCATATTTTTCCATCTGGGCATAGTGAATTCAATCGACTGCTTAATTAAATCACTTAAATCATTAGTTACGTATTCTGTGGTGTCTACTTCTGTTTTAGCAAAATTATACATCTTCTTGGATATTTCAGCTCCATCATTGGTCGCCTTCATAATAATATCCAGTGCATTAACCAACTCTTCTTGATCTTTATAAGATCTCTTCATTAGCTGCACATTACCCGAGATGATTGCCAGTATATTGTTAAACTCATGTGAAATTCCGGCAGTTATCGTCCCGATTGACTTTAATTTTTCTGACTGCAAGAGTGCGCCCTCCATTTTCTTGCGTTTCATGATCTGCTTGAGGACAGCCAGAAGGTGATCCATATCTAGTGGTTTTGTCTCGTAGGATACGACTTGTTCTTGACGCGCTGCTTCAATCGCGCTATCAAGAGCAGCATGTGCCGTTATATGGATAAAATCCG
>JANLHC010000223.1 GCA_024654465.1 Candidatus Scalindua sp. | reverse complement strand
TTAAAAGCCGAGCGGCTTGACACGGTTTTTTTTGGCGAAGGCAGTTCATGAGACAAAAAAATACCTCACCCCTTCAACCGCTTCCCCTCACACACACCTCACATGCTTAGCTTCCGGGTATCAACTTTTATTAACGAGAGTATCCAGGACAAGATAGTCAATGGATGGTATTTTCGGTAGTTTCGTATCATTGGTGAGGAGAAAATCGGCTCCTGATTTTATTGCAGTAGCAATCTGAAGTGCGTCAGGTGTTCGGAGGTTATACTGTGATCGTAAAAGAGCCCCATACTCTGCAATTTCAGATGAAATATCCAGAGTTGTTATATTTGAATTAAGCAGTATATCACGATACTCGGCTGCTAAATCCACGTTCTGAGAGCGTAGTGGATGGACTAAAACTTCTGTTAAGGTTATGGTAGAAGTAACAACACTGACTTTATCCTTGTCCACAGATTCAAAGAATTCTTTTAAGGTATCGAGATAAGCAGTATGTTCTTCTATAAAATAGATTAACGGAGCGGTATCAAGCCCAACAATTTTTCCCTGTAATTTTGTTAACCATTCCACGATGATCTTTCTTTATCTATGTATTCCTGAGCGTCAATGTTTTCCCAGATATCTTTTCCCTTACCTTGTAGCTCAAGGATACTTCTGGTCTTCAGAGGAGTTGCGTTGGTTCGTATAATACCTGCCATCTCTTCCAACAGGCGTAGCTGTTCAGATAAATCCAACTCTTTTATTTCAGTGATAATGTGTTGATAGCTTGTTACAGACACGGATATACTCCTTGTAAATTATTATTACCCTTCGCTTGTTTTTTTCGAGAATAGCCTTACATGATTAATATGTCAAATAATTCTTTCTTCCTCTTCTATTTTTCAGCGGCAATGAGAAAAGTATCAATAGTTTTCAGAAGTGTTTTTTGGCTGGAGGCAGGCAGAGATTCTATTTTCTTCAGCCTGCGTAAGATTTTCAAATTTGGTTTAACACCGTTTTTTGAACTATTAAGCCCAAGTAGTTCATCTGCGGTAACCTCCAGTGCCTGTGCAAACCGCACAACCATTTCACCATGTAGTCTGAGTTTGTCTCTCTCATAATCTGAGATCAAGCCTTGTATAATACTCATACGCTCAGCCAGCTCAATTTGAGTATATCCACGTTCCTTACGCAAACGAGCAATCCTCTGGCCTACAGTCTCATTACCTAAGTCCAGGGGTGGCAGTTTTAATTTTGATGGTCTTGGCATAGTGATCGTCATTATAAGCCTCCTTTTAAAATTGTGGATTTTGCACTTGACAAATACAGTAAGGTACTGTATTTATAATTCAGTTTCAAATGGATAAATAACAAGATATTCTTCTTGACACTATCTTTGAGTATTTAACTCAAGGGGGATTTTTTAGGAAAGAGAGAAGGCCATTAACCACTTTGTCTTGGCGGACGAGGTTAACGGCTTGGAACATCAAACAAAAGACCCTTTCGGCCCTTTTTGTTTGAGTTGGACAATCCTAACAAATCCCTCCTTTAATTTCAATATGAAATGTGGAGGGTTGTATATGCAAGTAAACAAGGAGCTAATACAGGCGGCAAAACAGTCCAATGACATAGTTGCCCTGATAAAATCGAGAGGAATACGGCTAAAGAAAAAAGGTAAAAACTACATTGGCCTGGGGA
>JANLHC010000214.1 GCA_024654465.1 Candidatus Scalindua sp. | reverse complement strand
ATATTCGGTATATGGATCTTCCCACGTATGGAGGTAGCCGGGGCAGCATGGGCTACATCAATTGCATATGTAATCGGTGCATCTCTGATTTTTTACCGGCTTCTCAGCAGGAAAAGTATTTTAACAATACGTTTTAAACATATTGTTGACGTAAACATCTCTGTCATTAAAAGAATTTTGAGAATCTCACTCCCCGCGACATTAGATGCTTCTTTAACCCAGATGGGTTATCTCTTTTTTATTAAGATAGTTGCCATGCTTGGTACAGTTTCACTTGCCGCGCATCAGATTGCCATCAGGATAGAGGCTATTTCATTTATGCCTGGTTTTGCATTAGGAGTGGCAACCACCACGATTGTGGGACAAAGTCTTGGTGCGAATAAACCCGATCTGGCAAGGTTGAGCATGAGGAGAAATTGCCAGATCGCACTGGCATTGATGGGATTCTTCGCATTTATATTCCTGGCTTTTGCTAAACCAATGGCAAACGTTTTTCATCCGGAACAGGATGTCTTATCTCTTAGCGCTTATTGTATAATGATTGCCGCAATAGAGCAGCCGGCGCTGGCAATTTATATAGTATATGCCGGCGGTTTACGTGGAGCAGGAGATACTTTAAGTCCTATGATTGTTACGATAGTGGGCACATTGTGTTTTCACTTGCCGGTTGCTTATGTCTTTGGAATTGTGCTAGAATGGGGGCTCGCAGGAATCTGGTTTGGTGCGGCGCTTGATTGGATAGTACGTGCTATTGCAGTATACATACTCTTTAGAAGAGGAAGGTGGAGAACAATAAAGATATGAAGATTACGTTTCTCGGTACCGGGACATCATACGGTGTCCCAATGGTAGGGTGTGAGTGTCGTGTCTGCACGTCCGACAATCCAAAGAACTCCAGAATGCGGTCCTCGATTTTTATTTCTGAAGGAGAATACAATATACTTATAGATGCGGCAACGGAATTACGTATTCAGTGCTTGAAAAACGGCGTAAAAAGGTTAGATGCTGTGCTTTTAACACATTCTCACGCAGACCATGTTTTGGGATTTGATGACCTGAGACACTTTAATAGAAAGCGGAAAACCAATATTCCGGTGTATGGGTCAGTGAAAACAGTAAATGATGTATATAGAATGTTCTCATATGCATTCAAGGACGTATCTTCAAATGGCAGCAAACCAAAAGTTACTCTCATACCAATTGACAGGAAACTTAATCTATACGGTATGGAAATAATTCCTGTTGATGTAATGCACGGGGAGGAAAGGGTTACAGCCTATAGATTTAATAAATTTGCCTATGTAACTGATGTAAGTCAAATACCTCAGGATTCTATGGAAAAGCTGAAGGGGCTTGATTTACTTATTATTGCTGCTCTCAGAAACATTCCTCATGAAAAACATTTCAGTATCGAACAGGCCATAAAAATAGTATCAATGCTAAAGCCAAAACAGACATTTTTTACGCATATAGCGCATGAAGTAGAACACGAAGAGACAAATAATATCCTACCATCGGGAATAAAATTGGCGTACGACGGATTATCGGTTGAAGTGTAAATTCCATGGAACATTTAAGATATAACTCTTTATGGAAATGATAGTTATAAAGATATTGACAAAATAATTACCTTTTGATAGTATCGGCTCGGAACAATAAATTTAAATAATACGTTAGAAAACGGGAGAAGTAATAATACATTAAAATATTTGATATGGGAGATGCATATGTATAAGAAGACAATTATCGCCGTTATGTGTGTTGCTGCAATTTCAGTCTTAACAACCGGCTGTATGACGACAACGCAAAAGGGGACTGTTGGTGGAGCCGGACTTGGAGCTGCCCTTGGAGCAGGTATTGGCGCGCTGACCGGTAATGCAGGTATGGGTGCGGCAATAGGTGCAGGCGTAGGTGCCGTGGGCGGAGGACTGACCGGTGACCATCTGGACAAAAAAAGAGAGGCGGCTGAAAAGGCGGACCTGCAAAGGCAGCTTGAAATGGAAAGACAATCAGGTTCCGGAAAGGGACTTAATAAGATAGAAGGGCATTATGAGTATGTAAAAAAGAGAAAGTGGGTG
>JANLHC010000206.1 GCA_024654465.1 Candidatus Scalindua sp. | reverse complement strand
CTCTGTTTCCTTCTGCCTGAAGAGCACTTTTTATATCAAGTATGGAATAATTTTGTTTACGCAGCTGAATTATTTTAACCTTCAATTGTGCTTTATCTGTATCCGGATTTCGTCCGGGAGCTTTTAAAACAAAAGCGAAGGCGCAAGACTACTTTTGAATTAATACATGGACAGATAGGGTTTTTAGAAAGTTTTTCATGAAAACGGAAGATAGAAGTCAAGTCAAAAAGAAACATGTTCTCAAAGGCACTGAACGAACCAACACAGTTCGCTATTGTGGACGTGACTTTACCATGGATAAAATCTAAGAACCTTGCGTCCAAGATATTGTCTTTAGTTATTAAGAAACTTCCAGATGATTGGGAGCAACGTTACAAGTACAGGCCCGTGATGTTGGAAACGTTTGTAGAGAAAAAACGTTTTAGTGGCACTTGCTATAAAGCAGCAAATTGGATTTACGTATGAGAAACTAAAGGAAGGGGAAAGTTGGGAGACCATCTTGAGTAGAATGAATCTCTATTAAGATCAAATTCGTGATTCCCAAAAGTGATATAGCCCAGTCCAAGTTTATTCATAGTTGCCACCATCTGACGCCCATCCAGACGTCCACCCTTATATGGCGCTGTTCCTAACGCTGATGGGCTAAAAAGATCTCCGGCCATAATGGCATACGTATTCTGGTTTTTATTAAGAAGCTGCTTCTTCAAGGTTGCAACACGTGCCAGACCACCCTGGGTCCCGCCGCTAACGAGGTCAATTTCATAGACATCGTTGAGATGAAGCAGCGTAATCTTAACAACAGGGCACTATTCCACACGAAAATTAACTGAGAATGCATGTGAGGATACTGAATGGAAAAATTTACGTAAGATTTCAAGTACTTCCCTGTGGGCCATATAGTTGAGTGTAATGACTTTATTATATAATTCCCACTCCCCGCAAAAAATGTTCCAACGTCAGTAGGGTTTGAACACCCACTCATTTTCTTAGACTCAACTATCTTTTTGTTTTGCATAATTTTTCAGAATCCCCATACTACTCGGACACATGAGTAAGTGCCATACAGACAGTTTATAGTATTTCAGCAACCTGTTCCTAAGCCCTTCTTTTTGAAATAACGTAATCAGGTTTCCTAAAATGTTCAGTATAAGGTTTATGAAAATCTTCCACGGCTTCAGAATACGAAGTGTCAGGTAAGATACCGGGGTTCTGTTTTTTCTGAAAAACATGTACAGAGATTTGTAATATTCAATCTGTGATCTCCAGGGATTCTTTTTTTTACTGTGACCTGAAAGGTGGAAGACTTCAGCATCAGGAACGTGATAGACCTTCCATCCTTTTTTGTACATCCTGAAACACCAATCAGTCTCTTCAAGGAAAATGAAATAATCTTCATCGAATACACCTACCTCATCCATTGCCTCTTTTCTGACCATCATACATGCACCTATCACAGAATCCACTTCTATCGGATTTTCATGAATCCTGTTCTTACTCGGATATTTTCTCGGAAAGAAGAGGCGGAGAATACTTTTATTAAATATTTCTGTTTCCGTAGATGGAAAATTGTCAATTGAATTTTGCCGGGAACCATCATCATTTAAAAACTGAACGCCTGCTATTCCGGCACGAGGAGTGGTGGTCATGAAGGCAAGCAGTTTCTTTACCGAGTTCTCCTTCAGGACAGCGTCAGAGTTAAGAAGTACGGCGAATCTTCCCTGCATTATTCTGAGGGCCTGATTATTAGCATGTGCAAATCCGGTATTTGCCTTATTCTCTATGAGCTTTACGTCGGGAAATCCCTTTTTTACTGCCGCCTGACTCCCGTCTGTTGAATTATTATCGACAACATATACTTCCACGTCAATATCCGTAACGGTCTTATAAATTGAGTTCAGGCAATCCATAAGGATATCACGGGTATTCCAGTTTACGATTATGAAGGATATATCTACCAATCTTCTGTCACATCTCCATTCAATGATACGTAGAGTATCTTTTCTGTCTTGCTGAGGTTTACTACTTCCGTCAGTATATTATTCTTCTTTTCATTAGTTATACCGCATTGATCCAGGTATTCCTTTAAGAATCTTACTCTATCCGCTAACGTAAACAGTCTCGGTGTGGACAGATTTATCTGTACCAGGTTTTTCACTCTTTTTCTGACAGTTATCTCTTCATTAAATAAAACCTTATCAAAATCAAGAAATGTGAAGTCAAACGTTTTCTCTTTCACCATCACATTACACGTCTTCAAGTCGTGATGGAAGATGTTATGGTTGTGCATCTCACCCAAAGTCTTTGCCAAGCCACTTATCAATTCCCTTTTCTTCTTAATATTTGCACGTGGTAAAAGATATAACTGATCAGTATCTGGTGGAGTTCTATCAACATTCTTTACCTCCCCTTTTTCCCCTCCTTCTAAAGGAGGGGATGTGGGGTGGTCTTCTTCTTTACATTGATTAGTTTCCAATCGATTATTGAAAGTCTTCAATACGTATCTGTCCATTTCCAGACTATCTTTTATTTCTTCCATTATTACATAACTATCCGTAGTAATCCCTGCCAACTTTTTCTCTATTAAAGCCAGTGGTAAAGGAGTGTTGAAACCGTATACCCTTAGCCCATTACCAGCAAGCCAAGCCTTCCTTCCTGCAGAACCACGGAAAATATTTTTAATGAGGCATCCTGGACATCCGACCCTATATCGCTTCACTACAACATTTTGAACTGTTTTATCTTTAAAAGTGTGACGTGTTAATACCGTTTTGGAATCACGTTTAATGATTACAGTACTGTCATTATTAACCAATATATTATTATGCTTCTCAATCAGTTTCAACAAGCTGTCAGTATCATAACCCTTTCTGAAAAACATCTTCATGTTTGCAATCTTTTTCATTGAAAAAACACTGCTCTCCTTCAGACATCTTTTCAGCCTGCTCTGATAATGTATGTTCCGTATTCCTGAGGATTGTTCATCTATTTGCCTGACGAGTGATTGTTCAATATCAAGTTGCCTTCTACTGGATTCTACCTCCCCTTTTTCCCCTCCTTTGTAAGGAGGGGATGAAATACTGGTTGAATTATGTTTCTTTGGGTCACCTCCTTGCAATGAAGGAGGTGAAGGATCTGCAGAAATATATTTCTTTGAATCCCCTCCTTGCGAAGGAGGGGCTATGTGGTGGTTACCTATTTGATATTGAGTCTGTTCATTTTTACTGGAAATCAGGACATCAGGGCCATATGATCTAACAAAATCCAATTTATCAGACGGTGTCATTATTGATGATAATGAGTTAAAAATCTGCACGAGATTATGAATCCTCTTTCTGATAGATATACTCTTAAATATTTTCACACGGTGAAGGTCCATTAAGTACAGATCATACTCAGATACATTCTGTTTTCTCTTGAATCGTATCAAAATATTTCCAGCGTGAAGATCGTAGTGACAGAATCCTTTTTCATGAATATCTCTTATAAACACCGCCAGTTTGTCGAACAGTATCTTTTTCTCAGACTCCTTTCCCACTGACAGACTGCCTTTATAATTGGACTGGCAGAATTCCATGAGTTCTTCACTGTTTGTAACCGTCTCTGTAACAATAATGAGACGTCTCTTTCCCTCTGATATTGCAAGTGGCAGAGCAGTGTTAATATCTTTGCTTAGCAATGCATTCCCCACCTCCCACTCTGTCCGAGCTTTGGTTGGCACAAACAGGTGCTTTATGTACTCTTTATAGCCACCTCTCTTGAAATACTTAATGTATATCCCATTATCACTTATGTCAGATCCCGGCATTGAAATTACCGATCTCACCCTGTTTTCCTTTACTAATGTGTATTGTTTACCATTTAAGTCCGAAAGGAGATCATCAGGGTTAAACCTGTCAGAGATCTTCTCGTACCCTTCCCGTACTGTCCACTCCGTTCCATTCTTTGTAGTTTTTGTTGACATAATATTACTATTGTGAATAAGTGTGAAGTACCTTACGTTTTTATGAGACTTAAACGCAAAATAAGGATAACTTTAAGAAATGTCTAAATCAAGCAAAAACAACAGGTTATCAATAATCCGAAGAATACCTCCTTATAATCCCCTCCTTACGAAGGCAATTTTCCTGATAAATTGTTGTACTATTCGAAAATAAATATTGCATTGATGTTCTCTTAAATAATACTTTTACGAACATCAAAATGAAAGAAAGATGAAGAAATATTAATTTTACATACTGTTTTTGCCTGAAATCATGACAAAAAGCTAATTATAGTTGATAAAAAGTATTACTTATGATATCAAAGAAGGTATGAAAACTTTATTCTTAAATCCTCCTTCTTTTGAAGACTTTGATGGTGGCGCAGGTTCCAGATATCAAGCGACACGCGAGGTAACATCATTCTGGTATCCTACTTGGTTATGTTATCCGGCAGGTCTTATAAAAGATAGCCGCCTGGTAGATGCGCCAGCAGAACACCTTGGAATTGACGAAGTGCTGGCGATAGCAAAAGATTTCGAATTAATTGTAATTTACACGAGCACACCATCTATAAACAACGATATTTCTGTTGCTGAGAAGATTAAAGATTTCAATAAGGATACTAAAATTGTTTTTGTCGGGCCGCACCCAAGTGCATTACCGGAGGAAACGTTAAAGTCATCAAACGCTATAGACATAGTTGCAAAAAGAGAATTTGATTATTCTATTATGGAGATAGCGCAAGGAAAGAAATTAAATGAAATTGATGGTATCAGTTACAAAAGCAATGGGAACATCGTTCACAATCAGAATAGAAAATACATAGAAGACTTGGACAGTCTCCCATTTGTCGTAGATATATATAAGAGAGATCTGAACATAAATAACTATATCATCCCTTACCTGCTTAAACCATATGTATCAATATATACAGGAAGAGGTTGTTCCAGTAAATGCGTCTATTGCCTATGGCCTCAAACCTTTTCCGGCAATTACTATCGCGTCAGAAGCGTTGACAATGTTATTGAAGAAGTAAAGCGCACCTTAGAGCTATATCCGGAAGTAAAGGAAATATTCTTTGATGATGATACATTTACGGCAAATAAGAAAAGAGCAAGAGAGCTATCCGGTGCTTTGAAAGAACTGAATATAACGTGGTCTACCACATCTCGTGCCAATACCGATTACGAAACTCTGAAGATGATGAAAGATTCCGGTTTGAGATTGCTTGTAGTTGGTTACGAATCAGGTAATCAAGAGATACTTAACAATATCAGAAAAGGGATAACACTGGATCAGGCAAGAGAGTTCACAAAAATATGTAAGCAATTAGGAATAATGATACATGGCGCCTTTATTCTTGGGCTGCCGGAGGAAACACATGAATCTATTAATGATTCGATAAAATTCGCGTGTGAACTGGATGTTGATACTATCCAGGTGTCTCTGGCCTCTCCATACCCGGGAACGCAGTTATATGATCTTTGTATAGAAAAAAACTATCTTGTAAAGACAGACATGGTAAATGAAAGAGGTTGGCAAACATGTTCTGTGCAATACCCCGGAATATCCAGTGTTGAAATTTTCAAGTCCGTAGAAAGATTTTATAAGAAATTTTATTACAGACCAAGATTCATCCTGAAAATACTAAAAAAGATCATATTTAATGGTGTAGAAAGAAGGAAGATTCTGCGGGAAGGTTCAGAATTTAAGAAATTTATAGCGAACAGAAAAAAGGTTTTAAAAGGTATTAGCTAAGAAGCATATTACCGCCTTCTCGCCCATGCAATGACAGCTTGTAATCATTAAAGCGTACCTGCGTTTTCCTGCTCTTGATCCGGACACCATTACGATATTTCTTTATCCTGTAAACCCTTTTGTGAAAATGGATATTTTATACTAATGAAACTATTATCTAAAAGTTTTGAAATGGTGAAAGGCGTTCTCCATGACGGAGGTCCCAGCTTTGCCAATTTTGCCATTACCAATGCATGTAATGCCGAGTGCACTTTCTGTACCTTTCCCGGGATTGCCACAAAAGACAGAATATTCCTGGAGACGCCTAAGATATTGAAGGCTATAGATATTCTCTACGACAAAGGAATAAGGTACCTGGTATTTGTTGGAGGCGAGCCGCTTTTGCATCCCGGTCTTTCAGAAATGATTAGACACGCAACAGAAAAAGATATAGATACCATGATTTCAACAAATGCAGCTTTACTCAATGAAAAAATAATTTCAAAACTCGGTGCAAGCGGATTAAAAACCATCTTTATATCCATTGACGCAACAACAATTAAAGAACATGAACAGAATCGAGGACTACCGGGTGTATGTGAGAAAATTAAGAAGTTCACAGAGATGATTAAAGGACAAGGCATCAATCTGATTGCATCAGTTACAATAAATCGATTAATCACTGACTATTCAAAATTGCCGGCCTTCTTAAAAGAGCTTGGATTTGACAAGATATCCTTTTCTAATCCGATGATTAATTATTCTACATCATACGCCGGGGATTGCAGTTCTGATCTAATTAACTACAATAAAGGTGAATTGGTAGAAATATTTGAGGAAATTAAAGCTCTAAAAAAACAATTCAGAGTGCTGAACCCTACAGCCTCTCTGAATGATATGATACGGCTATTTAAAGATAAAGAGGTAAAATTCACATGCCTTGGTGGATATAAATCTTTTTATGTGGATTGGAATCTCAATGTTTTTCCGTGCCAGACGTTAGAGGAAAAGATATGTCATATTGATGAGTTTAACGGCACTGTTCCGGTAAATAATGAATGTAATATATGTATAAACGAGTGTTATAGAGAACCGAGCCTGATGCAGTTCGTTGCGATATCAATAAGTGATTCCTTTCACCATTTCAGGCGAGGACGATTAATTAAGGCGTCACGCTCACTATTTAACATTAAAAACGTTATATCGCTAAAGGCCTCTCTTGGTGAAGTGCTTGCCGGGGGCAGGGTATAAAATGAGAGCCGTAATAATAAACGCCGATGATTTCGGGGCGTCTAAAAGCATAAATAACGCGATTATCAAGGCATACAGAGAAGGCGTTTTAACGAGCGCAAGCTTGATGGTAAATGGGGAAGCATTCGAAGATGCAGTAGAACAGGCAAGGAATAATCCAAATCTCAGTGTGGGAATACATTTAGTACTTGTCCAAGGGAGATCGACAAAGATACCTGATGAAATACCTGGTTTGGTTAATGCAGAGGGAAACTTCCCTGATAATGCGATATTGGCAGGGCTTAGATTTTTTTTCTTTAAATCGCTAAGGGTACAGATTGAAAATGAATTAAGAACTCAGATGCAAAAGTTTGCGTCGACGAAACTAAAGCTTTCTCATATTAATAGCCACCTGAATATACATATGCATCCTTCCGTACTTGATATTGTTTTGAAATTGGCAGATGAATTTGGTGTTAAAAACTTAAGGCTTACGAAAGACTATCTTTTTATCAATCTCAAATTGGATAGAAGCGCACTGGTTTACAAGCTTTCACATTTCTTAATATTTGGCATTCTAACTAAAATATACAGAAAGAGATTATTAAAACGTGGCTTTAGATTTACGGATGTGGTTTACGGTCTGTTACAATCCGGGGACATGAATGAAACATATGTGAGCGACTTATTGTACAATTTAAATGAAGGAATCAGCGAGATATATTTCCATCCGGATTCTTTGCCAAGCGAGGATTGGTATGGGAAACCTGCGAATTATAAATTTTTAGAGGAATTTCACACATTATTGAGTCAAAAAATAAAAAGAATCGTAAAGAAAAATTCAATAAGACTGGTGGATTATACATTTTTAAAACCCAACAAAGCACAATTATTGTGCCAATTGCCATAAGCTGGTTCGGTGAGAATAGTATTTTAAAATATTGCCCTCTATGGAATATTATTCAACGATTTGTTTGTTTTCAATAGAGGCATCATCAATTGAAGTAATTTTATCACTAAGCCCTTCACCTACATGGTAAATGGAAGAACTTAGCATTGTCTTTTGTAACATATCATCTATACGTCTTTCCTCCTCCTCAATGAAAGATTTAACAATAGGAATTCTGAGAACTAACTCTCTCGCTACTTCTTCACTTGCTCTTGCGGAAAACACATCCTTTAGTCTCATATAGTTCTGAAACGAAGCTATAGCAATATCAATAGGATTTGTTGCGAAAAGCAGGCTATTATCGTTTCTTTTCTGCTCTCCTTCGAAAAGAATGCTACCGTCTTCCACAGAAATACACTCTATATGTAATCCAATCTTGATCTGAGAAAAAAGAGCATAATACGAATTCTTATAATCAGTTATTCTTCCATAGATCAGCGCGTCCGCGCCAAGTATCCTGCCAAGTTCTTGAGGTGAAAAGGCTTTTAGATCATTAGGAGTATCAATATTAAGTTTTTGCAATACCCTATCTATATACATCAACTCTATATCTTGAAATTCCCTGATTGCGAGATGGCCAAAGAAAAATCGCCTCAATCTGTTTGCATAAGTCCAGTTCCATTCATCATCTTTCTTTTTGCTAAATCTTGGAAGACGAACCTCATTCAAGATATAATTACCGCCTATTAAATTGTCAAATGGTAATACCGCGATTTTCCTGGGAGGGTTCGACTTGAATTTATCTGAAACCACAAATTCTTTACTTCCTGGATCAAGTTGATATATTCTGTCTATTGTCGTTTTTTTACCATATCCCGTCAACTCATTTTCATGCAAAAAGAACTGTTCGTCCCCGGTAGTTTTTCTTCCATTAGAGAGACATCCTGTCATCAATACCGAAATAGCAATTAAAGCCACTATGCACGCATTCATCCACGAATAAGTCATAAAAATTTCCTCCTGTTACTACGATTTAATTAATCCTTAGTATGCCGCAACTACCTGAAAGCGTTATTCATTAGGTACTGGCGTGGCCATTGTCCATTCCAGTTTTGAAAGAACAATCAAACCGGCAGCAATCCATATCAGTTCCCTTAATCTTCTTAATATACCAAACGTTAACGCCACACTTGCACTAAGATTTAATATCATGAAAATCCCTATCAGACCGCCCTCCTGTCCACCTATGCTACCAGGAATAAACGACGTTATTGCCCTTGAAACGGTTGAAAGAGATTCAACAATATAGGCGGAAAGGATATCTATCGGTATGTCTAAAAAATATAGAATTAAGAACACCTCTGCCATACCTACTATCCAGCCAAGAAAATAAAAAACAAATGATATAATGAAGCTTTTTGGTTTTTCACTATAAAATTGTTGAATACTTTGATCAAGTTCTTTTAATCGATGCTCTCTTTCATTTAAATATTGAATATTTAATCCAAATTTTTGTAATATTTTTAAAACGATAGAGAAAAATCCACGTTTCTGAATAAAAATAATAAATACAATAATAGGAACACCTAACAAGGTGATACCTATTGAACCAATTAGCTGAATACTTGACAAGTTTAATTTTAAAATCAAAAATTGGACACCCAGAATCACAAAGAGTATTTCAGCTATTGTCATGATAGTTCTGGATATAACTACCGAGGCCATGCCATCTACCATTGAAATATTATGTCTCTTGAGGAAATAAGCCTTTACAGGTTCACCCGCAAAATATGCTGAAGGTACTATCATATTGACAGTCTCTCCGGCAAGTCTTATAGTTAAAAGATTTTTAAAACTTATTTTTCTTTCTCTGAACGAATAATGCCATCCTAAAGTATCAAAAACAAAAACAAGTGTATACGGTATTAGCAATAGGAACATTTTCCATTTCAGAATGCAAAAATGCTGATAAATTTTTGCCGGACCGACTACATAAACCAGAACAAGGAACGCTGAGAATCCTATGACTAGTAATAAAATCTTAAGTTTTTGCTTATTCATTCTAATTTAAAAACCTTCTAAATATTCTTCAACATGTTTGCCTGGGGGAGCATTCCCATTTTATTGTATGTAAAAGAGGTGGATTCACTTCGTTTAATCCACCCTACCTAGTACCATACGTTTGCTTATTTGTATAAGGGTGGATTAAGGCCAGATGTCGAATCCACGTATTCATGGGTATCATACCTGATTTACAAAAAATTGTA